>NZ_JAPZLD010000014.1:0-231781 GCF_030182635.1 Amycolatopsis ponsaeliensis | reverse complement strand
TCGACCAGCGAGGACATGCTCGTGCGGGTCATCTCAGTTGATCCGTATCTCGCCCTGCATCAGGCCGGGTTGCTGTGAACCAGTGGACTCAACTCACCCTGACACGCAGGGGGTCGGCGCGCTCCTGGACGCCACCGCGGTGCACGGCGGGCGCCGGGCCCGCGACCACCTCCGGTGGCTCGCCCAGACCAACGACTTACCAACCTCGACGTCGACCGCCTTCGACATGGCGATCTACCGCCGGCATCTCCGGCTTGGCGCCCGCTGCCGAGCCTTCGCGTACCGAACAGTCGTCAACACTCAGGTACTTGTTACGAAGAAGTCCGGTCGCAACACCCGGATATCGCAACCACCATACGAACGTAGCCGGGTACACCTATCTGCCAATCACGGTCTTCACGAACAGCGACCGGACCACCGGATATCTGGCCCGCCACATCACCCGGCAGGGTCCCGTTCGCGGTTGTCCAGGTCCGCTTCGGTGGAGTGCTGGCGCCGCCAGGACACGTACAGCGCGACCACGCCGCCGCTGCCGACCGCGACGCTCAACGGCTCACCGATCGCCGACAGCACTGAGAGTCCTGCACGGCCACCGGCCGAACCGAACCAACCCCGACGAGCCACGTCCTTGAGGACGAAGTCAGCCCGCCGGCCGAGCTGTCCGACGACTTCGCGGGCGAGCACCAGTTCCGACCGCCACCCGACTTCTGGTGGGGCATACGCATCAACCCTGCGACGTTGCTGATCAGCGCGCTGCCCTCGTTCGGCGCGCTGATTAATCTACGACGGGCGGAGGATGGGCTGGACGGCGAACGGCCGATATCCGGCCACGGCGGGCAGGTCGTAGTGGTCGAACCGGCCGGACCGGAGATCCCAGCGCACCAGCCGGCTCGTGCCGCCGCGCTCGCCGGTGAACACCAGCGTCGTGGGTGTCTCCCAGAACGGGGCCGAGGGGATCGCCGTGCTGAGGTCGCAGCCTTCCGGTAACGGGTGTTCCTCCGGCTCGCCGTCGTCGAGGAGCCAGACCGACGGCAGCGCGTACTGGAACGCGTACAGCAACTCGCCGCCCGGGGCGAGCTCGTACTGCCGGTCGGCCGGCACCGGCGCCCGGGTGCCGGCCGGGCCGTGCCGGAAGACGCCGTCGGGGCCGCGTTCCAGCGCCGCCGAAAGCGGATCGACCTGCCAGAGGCCGGGCGGCAGCGGTTCGGGATCGGCACCCGGGCGCCAGCGGAACGTCCGGCTGCCGAGGTGGAAGCCGTCGGCGTAGTACAGGGCGCCGTCGATGACGGCCAGCACGCGGTGGGTCAGCTCGTCGGTCCGGGGCAGGGACGCGACCTCGCCGGTGGTGACGTCCAGCAGATGCGGCCGGTCCCACGACCGGCGCCCGACGTGGTGCTCGACCCCGGCCAGGAACCGCCCGTCGGCGCTGCGCACCGGGTGGGACCCGAGGTCGACCGGCAGCCGTTCGGTGGTGCCGTCCCACCGCACCAGCATCCCCGGGCCACCGGATGTGGCCACCGTGATCCCCATCGGCGTTTCGTGCGCACGGTAGCGGTACTGGTCCGGGACACGGCCGAGCACGCCCGGCTCGCCCGCCCGCCACACGATGACCTCACCGTTGCCACCGATGACCCCGGCCCGCGGCGGCGCTCCCGGGATCGTGGCCGGATTCTCCGACCGCGACGGCACCACCACCGACACCGGCAGCGACACCGGCTCCGGCTGCCGCCGCGGTAGCGCCACGATGCCCTCGCCGACCCGCTGCACCAGGCGGTCCGACACGGCGTAGGCGAGCAAACCGGGAACCTCGCCCGGCGCGACGAGCAGCCGCTCGGCGAGGTCGCCGACCGGCGCGGGGTTACCCCACGCGGCGACACCGGTGAGGTCCGCCGCGGCCCACGTGTACCGGGCACTGGACGCCGCCCGCTCCACCTGCGCGGCAAGATCGTCCGGCAAGGAGAGGCGTTCCGCCGCGAGCGGCGGGTGTTCGGCGAGCTGGCGGCCGTGGCCGTCCGCGACAAACACGCCAGCGGCGACCAGCAACGCAACCGCGTCCCGGTGGGACACCGGGACCTCGACACCGAGTTGCGCGCAGATCGCCGCGTCCGGCGGATCCCCGCGCAAAGGCTCGTCGAGCCAGGAATCCGGCCGAGGCGGGCCGTACCCGGCGGCGGCCCACGCGGCCGACATCACGGGATCGCCGAGCACCTGCTGCCATCCCGGATCGGGCCCGAAGAGCGCCGGCCGGGTCCGCCGGACCCAGCGGGGCAAGCCGGGGTCGTCGGACCGCCAGAACTGCACCAGCCAGACGCCGCCCTCCTCCCCCGCCGCGGCCGCGCGGCGAGCGACCCGCACGCAGAACAATCCAAGCCGGCCCAGCTCCAGCGTCCCGTCGTACTCGCCGCCGGTGAGCAGCCCGAGAGCGACCCGGCCACTGCGGCTGTGGAACGGCGACTCGACCACGTCCTCCCAGTCGTCGACGACAACCGACGGCGGCGCGTCGTGAGCCTCGAGCCGCACCGACTGGAACGGGTCACCGGCATAACCGTGCACCCAACCGTCCCCCGCCGTCGCGACCGTCCCGGACAGAGCATCGGTCGCCAACTCGCCGAGCAGCTCGTTCTCCAGCGGCTCCAGCCCGTCCGCGGCGTAACGATCGCGGACCACCAACGTCCCGTACTCCGGCAGATACTCGTCGTCTTCCAAGAACCCCAGCAACGTCACACCACGACCGTAGCGAGCCCCGTCAGGGTTCTCGCCGAGAGCTCGCGCGGCCAATACCCGCCGGGCGCCCCAGCCCCGACGGCGGCGGCACGTCGGCGATCACCTTCCCGGCCCGCATACCGGGCCGCGGCCGAGGGGTGGTCGAGACCGGGATCTGGTGCGGCCGCGGCGCCAGCCGATCGTCGACCTGCTGACCGCCATCGGCATCCGCGCCGACGAACTCGCGGGGTGGGTATGCGTACGCCGCGGCGAGTCTTGAGCGTTTCACGCGTTCGGGGCCGGTGCGGAGCCGGTCGATCCTGACGGCAGGTCACTGCGGCTACCCCCCGCTGCGGTAGTGGCACTGATGGTGCCGTTCGGGCCCGGCGGGGGCGGGGCTGTGCCACCGCAGAGGGCAATGCTCCTCGACGTCGTGCCGGGCACCCGGTTCGGACCCAGCGCCCACAATGCACCCGGCCGATCCGGGCAACCGCGGGACCACACAGGGTGTCGTGGCGTGCTGGCATTTTGACGCCTTCGGGGCCGTCGTGCACTGGTAACGAGCCGCGTTCTCCAGTCGCCAATTCCTCGCCGACGGCCAGCGTGACTTGCGAGCTGTTACGCCAGCGCGACTAGCTGCGACTGAAGGTCAACGGCATTGATCACCTCATGGAGTGGTGCACATAGTGGCTGGCATGGTTGCTACGACAGCTGACGCCGATCGAGGCGAATACATCGTCGTTCTTCAAGCGCGATCGTCGGCGCGGTTCCTACCGGAGGAGGGCTGGGAACTGGTCGTGAACGCGCCGGAACTTGACCTCCAGGCCATCCGAGTGCGTACATTCACTCGCTGGGTCGACGACGGCAGCAAGCACCTACCGCGTGAGCTGGTTGTCGAGGTTCGCGGTCATGCCACTTCCCTCGACGATGCCGTCGCCAAGTTCGCGAACGTCGCTCGCCCCATTGCAACAATGGTCGGCTTCGTCGCGAACGTCCGCGTCGGTCCCCTGGAAGTCCTGCTTGCCTACGCATGGGCTCCCACCGGCCAAGAGCGGGAGTTTCTCCAGACCTTCATCGCGGACGAACGCGGCGCCCTGACAGAGGGGCGAATTATCCAGACGCGCCTGCTGGAGGCAGCATGCTTGGCCTATATCACGGTGCCCACGGACAGCGCGCGCATCAGCCGAGCCTTGCGGCACTACGAGTTGGCGCTGCGGGATTGGTACATCGGCGGGGAGTGGCTCGCGCTGAATCATCTATGGATCGCGGCCGAGAACCTCACGAAAGCTGTCATCCGCAAGATCGTCGCCGCGACCGGCAAGTCGGAAGAAGACCTCGCGCACGACCATGGCCTTGCAACCGACGACCCACAGCGGCCACGATGGAAGGCACTCTTGGGCGCACGCATACGGGAAAAAGTCATCTTCCGTGGCGACACCGAGACCTACAAAGCAGCGAACGATGCCAGCAACGGGCTTGAGCATGGCATCTGGGAGCTTGACAGGATCGCCAAGCAAGCCATCATGTGTGCTGACAAGACTTTCCAGTACATCCGCCGGACAATTATCGGTCTCCTCGACGTTCCTGCCACACTCGCGGACGAGCTCAACAACATCGCACTGAAGGACGTCCAGTCGATGCGGAAGGTCGTGCGTGGACAGCTGACCGGAACGGCAGAGGACCCAGCTTTGGAGGGCGAGCGGTACCCGCGGCTCGAGTGGAGCACAGGGACCGAGTCGGTCGTCCGCGAAGGATCAGCGTTCCGAATGAGGCAAAGGGAGCGGATGACGGTCCGCGTACACCCTGACGTCGGTTTCCGACTGGAACGACTGGAGGTACACGGGCGCCTGGAGAATGGGCAGGCGCCGATCCAGGTGAGCGGTGAGGAGGTTTCGGTCGACCACACGCCGGGCTCGCCGGTGTCAACGTTGCTTGAGTCGGTGATGCCCCTGGTAGAGCAGGCTACGGCGAGTGGGGAATACGCGAGGCATACCCAGGCTTCAATGTTCGCCTTCAACATGTTTGGGCAGGCGGTCGCGTTCTTCCAGAGCATCCACGTGTTGGTGGGAGCGCGTCAGCCGGTGGAGGCACTGCCGGCACTGCGCGGACTGGGAATCCTTTCCGCTCGCTTCGAACAGATGGATGCCCCGGACGGCCCCTGCCTCGGGGTCGCGGTGCGTGGAGTTCTGGACGCGCTTGCCAACTTCGGGGCCGATGCCGAGCTGGTGGAGACTCGTCAGCGCGAAATCCTCACCGTTGCCCAAGCGCAGGCCGTCGTCGTTCCAGCTGAGCTTGTCGGGCCTGAGACCACTGCCATTTGTCGAAGCCTTGAGATGGAGATGAAGTTTGCAACGTGGGCTGCGGACGGCACCTACGGTACGGCTGGCTTACATCTGCAGCGGGTCGATTCTGAGCACTTAGGCTTCCACGTAACCCTTGACCCAGGGCCGCTGACCGAGCTGGTGGCTACGGCTGCCGTGATAGCCATGCTGCAGTTGCTCGGGCACGCAGTTTCGCTGTTCGGCTGGAACCTTGAACACGATCAACTGAACCAGCTCCTGGGCCAGGCTCGCGCGGTGAACGAGTCCGCAGCCCAGTTGCACCTCTTCCCAGCTGGTTCGGGGGACCTAGGTACGGACTCAGGATAGGCACTGAAGAGCCGCGAGCGTCGCGATTCCTACGAGATCGACCTCTCTGCAGACAACGTTGTCGCGCTGCGCTAGAGACTCGCCCGCCCGCTGCATCGGTCGCCGGAAGGTCCGCGTCGCGGCCATGTTGGCTTCCGTTGATGTTCGCCGGGCTCCAGGCGGGCTCCAGTTGACGATGACCGCGCCAGGCAACTCCAGCACGTGGATGACCCGGCTACGCTACGACCAAGCGGAGGAACTGTCGACCGCGCTGCGGTCCGATACTCCCGCGTTCCTGGGCGGCACCAGCACAGCCGCGCTGGCCTATATCCCGCGCTACCCTGAGGTGGCCGAGGGAACCCTCGCCCGCTTCGACGGGGAGATCACCGACGACCTGTGCAATGCCATGTACCAGGTCCGCGTCGGCCTCGACGCGCTGCGCGGCCTCGGAGACACGCTACGAGCCCACATGCCCGACCTGCTCGAACCACTCCCCGATGACCCAGCGGCGCCGTCGACGCCCACCCCGGTGAATTGAGCCGAATCGTCGCCGGATCGAGCGCTGGAACCCCAGGCCGCCCCGGATCCTGGCGTGTCCCGGATTCCGGAGCGCATCTGGTTGGTCGAAGACCACACCGACCTCGCACCCGCGACGCACTCAAATGCTTCGCTCACGTCTACCTCAGCTGCGCCAAGGCCGCCGCCGGAGTCGAGCACTGGGCCGAACGCGGCGGGCACGGCCCAGCGCGCTGGGTGGACCGCGGCGGCTGCACTACGCCTACGCGGCTACCGGCTCGCGCACGAAAGAGCTGCACAAGGTGGTGCCGCTGCGGGTGGACCCCGACCACCAGCGCGAACTCTCATCCCGTCCACCGAAGCGGCACGGCCGGGCGGGCTCACACTTTCGTGGGACATCCCGGACCGACGTGGGGCCCCTGTCGACGCGTGCGGCCACACCGACCGCCAGACCGCCGTCCAGTCCACAACCACGTCTTGTCCGAGAGGCTTGGTCCGGATCCTCGTCGTCGGGGTCGCCCACCTCAGCTTCACCGACGCGGCCGACTTCCGCTGCCTCCTGACTCGCGGGGTCACTGGCCGGCGTGACCCCTGGGTTCACCCGACTTGGGTGCGGTTCGCCGCGCCACGGAGTTCCGCCGTCTGCACGATCCAGAACACTGTGTACCAGAGGATGATCAGCGCCTCCAGCCACAACGCCCAGTGCTGCACACCCACGCGCCAGAGGATGCCTCCGGCAAGGAGCGACCCGACCATCGCGACGGCGACCGCGATGTACCAGACCGTGAACGTTCCCTGGGGGGCCGTCCAGGCGTTCGCCACAACGACGACGATGATCCCGATGAACAGCGGTACCGCCGCGTAGAGGTGGCCGTGATCGAGGAACCAGTTTCGTTCGTTCCAGTACAGCCAGATTCCGAAGAGCAACACGCCCAGCGTCACCACCAGTGAGATGACGGTGTACAGGCTGGGGCTTTCAAGCTGCCCCTGATGGAGTCTCCGCGCGATCAAGCCGACGATCGTGGCGGCCACGCCGATCACGAGCAGCGCGCCCACGTTGGTCTTGACCGCGGCCTCGATCTCGGGCCGGTCCGGGCCGTTGACCGGGAGACAGGCTTCGTCGATCTTCGTCGGCACGAACGCGACGATGAACGCCAAGAACCCCGAGTAGTCGAGCGCGGTGTTCTCGTAATCAGTGTTTCCGCGATAGACGATCATACAAGCGCCGATCGCGCACAGAACGCCGACAAAAACGGGCCGGACCGAGGTGAAGTAGTAGGCGCTGATCGAGGTCTGCCAGCACTTCCCACCGTTGACGAACCAAAGCTGTAAGAGGATGGCAAGGAAGAGCATCGCCACGAGCATGATCATGGCGATACGCAGGGCCAGATAGGTTTGGTGGATGTTTTCTTCTCGATCTTCGACGCTCACGTTGACCTCCTCTTGAGGAACATCCGAAACCCTGTACAGCACACCGAAAAGCAGAAGAGCGACCATGCAGACAAATCCGGTCAGCTTGATCGTTCCGGCCACGGCAGCCACTATCAGCACCCCGCGCGAAGAGCGGGGAAAGGTGCCCAGCGCGACGAACACCGCGCCATCCTCCACCAGGTCGACCACCGCGGTGACGAGCGGCAGCAGTGCCGACACCGTCCCACGCCGGCTCCGCCGGACACTGCAAACACCGCGCCGGCCAAGACCGTTCCGTAGCACAGCAAGAACGCGACGTCGGCGATCTGGAAATATCCGTGGTGTCGCCGTCTCCTTTCTCCAAGCACGGTCAACGCGTCGGCGCCTTCGCTCGGGTTGTATAGGAGCATGACGTCGAGCACCGTGCCATCGAAATGGCTCTCGATCTACGGGACGCTGAACGGGACGGCCCGAGCGCAGGCAGTCAGGTATCCCAGGACGGCGAAAATCCCGAGCGCGAGCCACAGCGGCCATCCCGCGGAGGCGCGGCCCAACACCTTGCGCAGGCTCGCGAGCAACGATTCGAGATGAGCCATACCGGCCACCCACTCACCGTCGGACAACAGTTGTCCTGAGGTCGCGGATGTTTCACCGGCTGTTACCGCTCGGCGAAATCGTCACCTGGACGGGTCGCAATCTGCCCGCACCAGAGGCGAAGACCGAGCTAGCCGACAGCTACATGCAGTACCTCCAACGGACCGGGCGCGAGAATCGGCTGCTGCGCATCCTTCCGCCCGGCGAAGCGCGGCTTGTTGCTGTTCTTCCCTTCCCAACGACCTCGACCACACCCTGATCGACGACGACTCGATCTTCAAACCTGCCCTCGAGAAGTTGCGCCGCACCTGGGTATCCCTTGGCTTCCGGCCGGCCTCGGGCGGCCTGTGGATCATGGGCCCAGCTGACCGAGTGTGTACGGCGCACGGCGGCGGCGGAATGCATCACGCCGATCTACATGCGCACTCCGACAGGCTCTAACACCCTGCCTGACGAGCTCGAAGTCTGCTGCCAACTCACCAGCGTCGACCGAACGAAGGACATGATCACCAGCGGCGGCTTCAACATCTTCCCCGCGAAGCCGAGGCTGCACTGAACAGCCATGACGCTGTCGCCATGAATCAGGTCAGTTCGCCGCCAAGCAAGACCGGGGAAATCCCCTTGAGGACTGCGGGCATGGCTGCACCGCAGTAGCCCTCGCGCTGCGCCCACCGCCACAGCCGGCCAAAGGGAAGCAGCAAGAGCACACAGGTGACGCCACCGAATATCACGAAAGGCGCGTAGATCAACCACACGCAGACCGCCGCCGAAAAAGAATCACTGGTCCACTCGAATTCCCGGCTGATCCAGATTGATCTCGCCTGTCCGGTTTCTCCTTCCCGTCGATGTGAGTACGCTGAACTTCGTCCGGTATGTGTCCGAGGGCCTGGGAGGGTGGACATGGACACGGTATCCGCTGCCGCGATCACTTCACTTCTAGTGAGCTACGGTAAACATTTGGCCGACATCGCGAGCGACACCATCGACGAAGGAGTCAAACGAGGACTTCGTGCCCTGTGGGAAAAAGTCCGGAGCCGATTCTCCGGCGACGAGCAGGCGTCGGGCGCCTTGACGCGGCTCGTCGACCAGCCGGAAAACCAACGCCGCCAGGCCGCCGTAGAGGATCATCTCGACGAGCTCATGTCCGCCGACTCCGATTTCGCGGCCGCACTCGCGGAGCTGGTCGATCAGGTGAAACTGGCTGGTTACGGCACCATTCAGGTGCGGGACGCGGGCGCCGTCGCGGTGGGCGGGAACGTGTCGATCAAGGGCACTCATCACGTCGCCGGCCGGGATGTCATCATCGGCACCGGCGAACCCGCACCGGGATCATGACATGGCCACCGCGAAAGCATTCGGACGCGCCGCCGCCGCGCTCGTCCTCCTCGTCGCCGTGACCTCTTGCGGGCACAAACCGGCCGCCAAGCCCCCGGACGGAACGCCGCTTCCCGGTCTGTCGGTCAGCGCCGCGCCGACCGCTCCTTCGGCGGGAACCACCTCGGAACCAGGAGAATCCTCACTGACACCCGGATCGCCGGCGACCGGCAAGCCCGGCGGTGCACCGACCGGCGGACCAGGGTCTTCCCGGCCCGGTTCGGGACCCGGCCCGGCCGGGACGTCCGCCGGTCCCGGGGCACCGGCCAATGCGTGCGGCACGCCGCCCGCCGGACGTGCGCCTGACGGGCGAGCGCAGCAGCGGATCGTCTTCCCCGCGCTCGGCAGCCACCAATGGCCGGACTCCCAGGTGACCATGCGCGCCTGCGCGACGTCGGGTCTTCCCGTCACCTATCAGTTCCAGAACGGCGGCCGGGGCGGGTCCTGCTGGGTGTCCGATCCCGCGGCCACCACCGTGAGTTCGCAAGGTGTGCCGATGTCCTGCCAGGTCACGGCTGCTCAGGCCGGGAACGCTGCCTTCGCCCCGGCCGCGCCGGCCACTGTCACCTGGGCGGTGAACAAGCTGGTGGTCACCTACGGCGTGCTCGGTTCGGCGACAACCCTGACCTACTCGGCAGCCAACCCGAACGCGACCATCCAAGTGCGCCTCACGGCCATCCACGACATCCCGTATCTGACTATGTACCTGAACGCCACCGGAGCATGCTCCTTCCCGCCGGGTAGCAGGGGTGTCGGCGGAGCCGGCGGCAGGGACATCACTGTCAACGTCGCGATGGCACTGGCTGCCCAAGGCGGCGACTGCGACATCCGCGTGGGCGTGCAGGTGAATCAGGTCGCCAACGTCGACCCCGTCACAGGCGCCAGCCGCCACTACACCGTCACGAAATGAAGCGAGCGGACGACGAGGCGGCCGAGCTGACGTCGGTCGAAAACGCCGGTCCGGTCGTCCAGCACGGCGACCTCGAAATGACCGGCGCGCTCGTGGCGGGCCGGGATCTCACCATCCACGGCACCGTCCACGTCCTGGCCGACGACGGGCCACCCTTCGGCGACCTGGCCACCCGCCCTGGGCGGGCTTCCGACGTCTGTCCGTACCCGGGGCTCGAGGCCTTCGACACCCGCTCGGCCGGGTACTTCCACGGCCGCGATGCGGACGTCGACGCCGTACTCGCGCTGCTGCGCAAGGCGTCGCTGGTCGCCGTGATCGGCTCCTCGGGCAGTGGCAAGTCGTCGCTGCTGTCCGCCGGGGTGCTTCCCGCGCTCGCCCAGGGCAAGATCGCCGGCTCGGAGCGGTGGCGAGTGGTACCGATCCGGCCGGGCAGCCAGCCGGTCGAGCACCTGGCGTCCGCCTTGGCCGAGGTGACCGGCGCCGAACCGGCCGAGGTCGCGGCGACCCTCCGGGCGGACCCCCTCGGATTCGCCGCCACCGTCGGCGGCCCCGTGATCTGGGTCGTCGACCAGCTGGAGGAGGTGTTCGACCCGGCCGTGGACACCGCCTCCAGGGACGTCTTCCTCGCTGCGATAGCCAGTGCGCGCTCGTCGACCGGGAGCAAGATCGTCCTCGCACTGCGCTCGGACTTCTACCCGCATCTCGATCAGGAACCCGCACTCGCCGCTGCGGTCGCGGACACTCAGCACCGCGTGCTGCCGATGGGACCGCAGGCCATCCGCGACGCGATCGAAAAGCCCGCTCTGCAGGTCGGGTTGCGAGTGGAGCCCGAGCTCATCGAACAGATGCTGGCCGACACTCGAGCCGCCGACAACGCGCTGCCTCTGCTCTCGTACGCGCTCGAGCAAACATGGCTGCGTCGGAACAACGGCTGGCTGACGCTCGCCGAATACGCGAAAGCCGGCGCCCTCGAGGGTGCGATCGACCGGGCCGCCGAACGGGTATGGGAGTCGCTGAGCGAGCGGCATCGCGCGACGGTTCGCCGGGTCATGCTCCGGCTGTCCCATCTCGGCGACAACGCCATCGCCGTGCGACGCCAGGCCCGGTTCGAGGACCTGGTCACCGACGCCGACGACGAAACCGCCGTCCGTGCGGTCGTCGACCGCCTGGCCGATGCCCGGATCATCACCGCCGACCAAGATCCGGCGACCCGTGCGCCGGTCGTGGACATCACCCACGAAGCGGTGCTGCGCGCATGGACCCGGCTGACGACTTGGCTGACCGAAGACCGGGAAGCCAAGCGCGCGCAAGACGACCTCAGCACCGGCGCGGCCGCATGGGACCGCCACGGCGGCGACGCCGGTTACCTGCTGCGCGGCGCCCGGCTGGCCACCGTCGACGTCGCGCGCCGCTCCGGCGACCTGACCGCCAACGACGTCGAACGCCGGTTCCTCGCCCTGAGCCGGCGACTCGAGCGCCGGCAGCGGTGGCGGTCGCGCCTGCTCGGGCTCCTGGCGGCCGGGCTGGCCGCCGCGGTCGCGCTCACGATCGTGCTCGTCGGCCAGCAACGCCAGATCAGCCAGGAGAAGACCATCGCGGACGCCGTATCACTCGCCGCCCAGTCGCGTTCGGTCAGCACGCAAGAACGGGACTTGGGCGCTCTGCTGGCCGTCGCGGGAGAACAGACCGACGACAACGCGGTCACCCGGGCGGCCGTGCAAGACGCCGTCACGTCACGTGGCGGACCGCTCGCCTACCTCCTGCCGGGCGGACGCCACGCGACGACCGTGAGCTCCCGGTTCACCCCGGACGGATCCGTCGTCGTGGGCACCAGCGACGGCGCCGTGTGCGCGCTCTCCCCCCTCGACGGCCGACAGACCGGCCCCTGCTTCGGCGGCCACCACACGAACATCACCGCGGTCACGACCACCGCCGACCTCATCGCGGCCGCGGACGCCACCGGCCTGGTGACACTGCACCGGCAGGGAGCCGCGCCCCCGATCCGCTCCGTGATGGCCACCTCCACCGCCGTCGACATCGCGCTCAGCCCCGCCCACGACCAGCTGCTCGCAGCCACCCGGTTCGGCACGATCGAACGCTGGCCGCTGACCGATCGAGCGACAGCGTTACCCGCCCTGGAAAACAGCTCCGGCGTCGTCGCCCTCGCCGTCCTCGACGAAACCGGCCAGGTCTTCGCCATCACCACGGACGGGGCGGTCAAACGCTGGAACCTCGCTGACGGAACCCAACTGCCCGACCTCGCCGAACCGGGAACCGTGAACCCGGGCACCACCATGCGCCTGGAGATCGTCGGCGGCACCCGGCTGCTGACGGTGGACGCCACCCGGATCGGCATCTGGGATCTCCGCACCGGGCAGCCGCCGACGTGGACCGACGCGCCAGGCGGCACCGCGGTCGCAGTGAACCCCGACGGCGAAACCGTCTTCGTCGGAACCACCACCGGCGCCGTCACGGCGTGGCGCCTCGCCCCCGGACCGCTGGCCGTCGACCCGGTCCGGTACGGGCTCGCCCCACCTGTCATCGCCCTCGGCACCGGCGGAGACTTCCTGGTCGGAGCAGACCAGAACGGCCGGGTGATTTCCTGGGACCTCGGCAACCGGCGATCCCCGGCCGGCACCTCCCGCCTCGAGGTGTCCGGCCCGATCGAGGCGGTCGCGCGCAGCCCCGAAGGCGCGATCGCCTCGGGTGGTGCGGACGGCGTCGTCCGAGTGACCCACGAGGGCATCACGACCGAAACCCACGCGTTCGGCGTCTCGGTGGCCCACCTCGCCTGGGAAGCCACCGGAGCGATCGCCGTCGGCACCGACCAGGGGGCGGTGTACGAGCTCGATCCGGCCACCGGCGCAGTCCGCTCCCTGCTCGATCACCCGGGAACCGCGGTCAGCGGACTCGCGACCAGCCGGGGGCTGCTCGCCGCCGCGTTCAGCGACGGCCAGGTGCTCTTCCCCGGCGGGGCAGGCCTCACCTTCCCGGCTGCCCCGGCTCCGGTAACGGCGCTGGCCCTGAGCGCGGACGGACGCACCATCGCCGTCGCGTCGGGCGACGGTGTCTCCGCTCCCCCGAAGATCTCGGTCGCCGAAGCGAGCGACGGCTTCCACGATGTCCGCACGCTAAGCGGGCACACACTGCCGATCACCAGTCTCGCGTTCAGCCCCGACGGGCATTTTCTCGCCAGCGGCAGCGATGACACGACAATCCGTGTCTGGGCGCTGGCCGACGATTCGGCGGGAACCACCCTGCGCGGCCATACGGACATGGTTCTCGCGCTGGCGTATACGCCCGACGGCAAGACGCTGGCTTCCGGCAGTCAGGACGGCACGCTCCGTCTGTGGGACGCTGACAGCAGCCTGCAGATCGGTCGCCCGCTGCAGTTCGGCGACGGCTACGTCTGGGCGCTGGCCCCCTCAGCCGACGGCGGAACACTGACCGCCGCCAACGGCACCACAGTCGTCGACTGGCCCTTCAGCCGGCAAGCGTGGCTGGACCGCGCTTGCCGGTTGGCCCAGCGGACGCTGACGGACGAAGAACGAACCCGGTACTTGCCGACCGCGGCCGCCCTACGACCCTGCGGCTGAGGCGAAGAATCACCACGCCAGAACATGGCCGCGTCAGGGGCTAACCTGAACCTCAACCGAGCCGCCCGGGCGCCGCCCAGAACAGCTCGCTTCTTTCCGGCGAGATTCTTCACGCTGCGGCGCCGGTGCTCGTACAGGGTCAGGCCGTGGGCAGGTGGCCCTGGTGCAGGTAGAGGGCCCGCCCGGTGCGCAGGGCTTCGAGGCATTGGTCGACGCGGCGGGCCATGTGCTCGGGGAGCAGCTGATGGCGCTTCTCGCGGTCGCAGAAGCGTGCCTCGTCGATCTCGACGTAGTCAGGCCGGATCTGCGCGGGGTCGATGACACCGCCGTCGAACAGCCAGTTGGTCAGCAGCGCGGGCTGGCCGTCGGGGAGAGTGCAGGGGACGAGGTCGGCGACGAGCAGGTTCCCCGCAGTCGTCTGGACACCGACCTCCTCACGGACCTCGCGCACCGCGCCGTCGGGCGGCAGCTCGCCGGGCTCCAGGCCGCCACCGGGCAGCTCCCACAGCTGGTCGCCGTAAGTGGTGTGCACCAGCAGGACACGATCGCGCGAGTCGCGGATGATCAAGCCTGCGCCGGCGAGCATCTTCCCGCGGCGCGCGTAGTGCTCCTCCGGAGAGAGCCGTTGTGCCTGGGCCATGCCGGGCGAGGCTACCTATGCCCGGCATGACCGCTACAGCGGGTAGCCCTTCACGCTCATACGCGACATCGACGACCTCGCATAGTCGGTCGTCGGTCGGGACGTCGCGGCGGCCAGCACCCGGGGCTTTGGGCAGGCGTAGGCCTCGACTGCACCGCCCGGCGCAGACGCCGAACCCGCCGGCCGATCAGCGCCCGTCCACTTACGGCACCGCCCCGAACCCACGACCCGATGTGCCTTGCCGTTCGGCAGCTCGTATGCATACGACTCCCCTTCCTTGACACTGACCACGGCCGGTCCGCTGTGCCCGGGACCGCCTATCGTCACCCGCCCGGGCGGCCGGGGGCGAAATCCGGATGAAACGGGAGTGTGCCGGGCCTACCCTCGGCCGGCAGCAGCTCCACGCACCACCAACCGAAGGAAGCGATGAGCCAGAACCAGGGCGGAACCGCCGCAGCCTCGGCTGACTCCGCCACGACGCCCTTCGACGCCTGCCTGCGGCAGTTCGGCATCGCGGCGGACGTGGTCCGGCTGGCGGTCCGCCACTGTGCCGAGACCGACCAGTACACGCGGCTCGGCGCCGGAACGGCCGACCGGCTCAAGGTCTTCCTCGACCTGAAGGACTGGGTTTCGCTGGCCAAGGCTAGGCTGGGCCGGAGCGCCCCGAGGACGGCCGCGTGTACGACGTCCTGCGTTCGGCCGCGGCGGCCGGCGAGGTGCTCGTGCCGCTCACCGCGGCCGCCTACCTCGAGGTGGGCCGGATCTCCTCGCCGCGGCAGCGCACCAACCTGGCCGACGTCATCGCTGAGATCTCGGGCTTCGTGTCCATCGCCGGGCAGCCGGTCCTGATCGAGCACCAGCTCCGGACCGCGCTCGCCGAGCGGCTCGGTGGCCCACTACCCGCGCCGGTCCCGGTGTTCGGCCTCGGCAACCCATTCGGCGTCGCCGAGCAGAAGGCTTTCGTGCTGAGACGGAAACCCGGCGGGGCACAGCAGCTACCGGCCGCCCTGGTGCGCGAGATCGAGACCGCCGGCCGGGTCATCGGCGAGTACCTGGTATTGCGTGGCCCGGTGCCGACCGACTTGCCCGCCCTGGATGCGCTCGGTCACCGCCCGGAAGACCTCGCCAAGTTCGAGGCGGCCTGGGTCGGCCGGGAGGCCGAGTTCGCGGCAATGCTGGCGGACGGGCGGGCGAACCGTGACCGGTTGGGCGACATCGTGCACGCTCGCTACCTCTACTGGGAACTCGGGCCCCGGCTCCCGGCCGCCCTCCAGCCGTACGGCCTCGATGTCGGCGGCTTCTTCGCCAAGGGTAAGGACTGGGTGTGTGCGCTGCTGGACGACATCCCGAGCGCCGCGGTCACCATCACGCTGTCCGACAAGGGCTTCTGGAACTCTTACAAGAAGTGGACCGGCAACGACATCCGAGACGCCGACGCCGTGTCGGCCGCGATCCCGTACTGCGACGTGGTGATGACGGACAAGTACGTCGCCGCCCAGCTGGCAAAATCGCCTGCGGTCGCCCGGCATAGGACGCTCGTGCTGGTCTTCGGCAATGATCGCAGAAGATTTCTGCCGAAAACTTGGCAAACGCGTACCTCGTAGATTGCCAACAAATTCGCAACGCGGCGCTGGCGCATTAGTTCCAACCCCACAGTTGTCGCCAGAAGCTTGCCGAAACGAGATGTCGGAGATAGCCTCGGGTGATCGTTGACGAGGCGTCAGCGTCAGCGAGGTCGGCGACGGCTACTCGGTCAAGTTCTGGACGGTGTCAAGAACCATTCAGCACTGTCGCGACACGCACCCCAACAACACCCGCTAGAATGAACCGCCGAAGACAGGTCAGTCAGCCAAATGGAGACTACCCGGAACACGACTAGTGCTTCAATCAGCCTTTCGAGGGCGGCCACCGCCGACTCCTGAGCCGGGGCGAGCCCACCTCGCATTGGGACATCTGCTCCGGGCTGTTCCATTCCCGAGAGCCCAGGCCGTCTAGGTCGAATATCCGGCACCCGCTCAGGTCGAAGCTGCTACGGCTCGTCAGGGGTGAGGTTGCGCTCGAGGGCCACCACGATGTCGCGCAGGGAAGGCGCTCGTCCCGGCTTCATATGCGAGTCGCGGTTCGACCACATGCTCCGCGCGGGGTAGTGCTCCCGGACGGCATCCCCGCTGGTCCCGAACTCCAGGGGAACGATCCGCTCGGTCGGCGTGAACCCCGTGTCCAAATCGGCGGAGTCCACTTCGCCGTAGCGTGAGTTCCGCAGCCAGGTGAACTTGCCGAGCGGCCACGCTGGTTCGGCGTCGACCGGCAAAACCGAAACGGTTCTCCGTCCGAGGTACCAGCCGAGGAACTCGCCGAGCATGGGCGGCTTGATGGCGCCGGTGAGGATACGCCGCGGCCGGAGGCCCGGATTGCCGGCTGCCTTCAGGGCCATGAGCGCCCTGATCTGACGTTGCTGTAGCTCTTCTTGTTCCTCGGCGTACCTGGCAGCTGCGTTCGCCTGCGCTTGGCGGACTTGATTAGCTCTCGTTTGCGCCTGGGTGAACGCGACGGCCGCTGCTGCGCCGGACTGCTCGTCGAAGAGCCTGTGGCACGGTCCATACAGCGGTATCGGGACTGGTCCCGGGTTTCCGCCCATTCCGGGCGGCACGGCGTCGATCAGGACGTTGGCGACGCACCTAAACTGCCCGGGCACCAGAGGCTCGTACCAGGCGTTCAGACACGTGGGCATCTGACTTGCCCGAGTCCGCTCGTAGCCATCACGATGGTTGAGTCGCCGACCGAAGACCAGTTGCTGCACATCCAGATGCACATCGGCCAGGACGGAAAACTCCAGGCTCTGGCACGCACGCAGGAACGTCTCGGAGATGACCGCCTTCCCGCGGGTCGACGATCATCGTCTCCGGCGCGATCACCGGCATCGCGGCGACTTGAGCCAACCGACTGTCTAGATTTAGCAGCCGGGTTGGCCGGGGTTCAGCACGCTCGAGTCCGGTACGGGTCCGAAAGCAACATGCCTGGAGTCGTCGGCCGCCGCATGAGCACCGTATACCGAGACTACTAGCGTTTTTCATTTCTCGGAGATTCACCAGATTCGATGGACTTCCGAAGGGCTTCGACCGCGCGCTTGAGAACCACACTTCCAAAGAGTATGATCACGACAGCACGAATGACTCGCCGCCATTCCTTAATCCGCCTCGGCCTGCGTGGACCCGCTGGGTAAATTTGCCAGATTCGGCCACGTGAATCCCTGACCAGGGCAGACGTTACGATGAGGCGTGAGAACTTCCATTGCCGCGACCTCTTGCTTAGCTCGTCGTAAAGTGCGCCGGAGTTCCGCCTAGTCAGCGTAGCCGGGCTCGAATGACTCTCACCTGGTCCAATTACGCCATCCCTGATGCGTCGACTTAATCCGACCTTCGCGTCCCTTAGATTGAAAGTGCGAGCGAATGTCCATTCGAAGCCGTCCGCCGGGCCAAGCTCAACATTGTATTCAACCTCGTCTACCACGATCGGAAGGTCGCTGGCATTCTTGATGTTGATCACAATATCAAATGGACCTTTGTTATCTCCCGGGTCGTCGTCAGGTTTGTAGTTTAACTTGGCGCACCAAATACCGACCTGGTCAACTTGCTTGGTGATTCGTTCGCGCCGGTCTCGACGGAAGATAACGAATGCAAGGAATAGTGACAGTGCGGATGCCCACGCGGGTACCGACCCGTAGTCCCAGTGTTGAATCCAAGTCCAGATATCCAAGTGGCTCACCTCTGTGCAGTCGAAGCCTCGAACAGTACCTGCGACCGAACCGAGACGGGCGCCGCAACTCGCCCATGCGACAGCTCTGAATGAGTCTGGACAGACGTGCGCCCTCGACTTGTGTGCGCGGTTGGGATGCACACCACAGGGCGGGACCGAGGCCGGCGGCGGGCTTGCTTGAGGTGCGCA
Organism: Amycolatopsis ponsaeliensis; assembly: GCF_030182635.1. NCBI lineage: Bacteria > Bacillati > Actinomycetota > Actinomycetes > Pseudonocardiales > Pseudonocardiaceae > Amycolatopsis > Amycolatopsis ponsaeliensis. Next base: position 213,466 of record NZ_JAPZLD010000014.1, on the reverse strand, counting down.
CACACAGCATCGGATGGAGGTTCTCTGCGTGTCGCACGCGAACAACCGGAGGACCGATCCGGAATCCTCGCCCGGCCGCAGGAAGCTCGGCCGCGCCCGTTGTCCACTCCGGACGGGCCCCCCGGGTTCCGGTGAAGCTCGGCGACGTCGGCCGTGAGGTCTTGCGTGCGGCATGGGCGGCCGGGGATGGCGCCTACCACCCGGCAACCGATCGGTTTGTGATCGAACGGTATTGCGAGCTTCACGACCGCCGCGCGGCGCTGCTGCGCGAAGTCGAGATCGATGGACTTACCACGGTCGGCAGTACCGGGCAGACCGTGATTCATCCGGTGCTGCGGTACGCCGAGTCCGCAGAGAAGGAAATGTGCGCCATAGAAACAACCCTCGGGCTCACGCCATGGCTCAGAGATTTCGGCATGACGCCGTCGGTCATGCCGAAGAGGGTCGCAGTACGTGGCCCGGATGTTGCAGACACGACCGACGGGAGCAGGACGGACCAGTCATGACCGGCAGCGCACAACTATGCCGCTCCTGTGAGAACCAGCCCGACGGCGCCGGCCGGTGGCCGGTGGCCGGTGGCTCGTCGACTACCTCACAGGTCACCGCGGAGCGGTTCAGCCGCGGCGGCTGCGACTCGTGATCGTCCCGCCCGACGTCCGCGCCGGCACGAGCAGATCCAGCTGCGGTGGGGCCCACAATCTTTCGGCTGGTCGAACTGCCGCTGGGCGCGAGCGATCGACGTGGCCCGCCGCTCGACCTGCACATCGAACCACTACACCGCCGCCGCGGCGCGGAGGCCCGTAGCGCCGGGTTCAGCTGGCCATCATCACGCATACGGGGTCAAGGCCGTCGACGTCATATTCGTCGTCGTTGTCCAGGTCGCAGCCGACCAAGTCCACGCGCTCGTGCCGGGGAACGGCGTAGATCGCGATCGGTGAGCCGGCGGTGGTGTAGTGCGGGCACAGCGCGGCGGTCAGCCGCGCGCACCGCAGCGAGCACACGGCACCGCCGTACATCTCCACCATGGTGCTGACCTGATCAACCGGCGCCAGCAGGTAGACGGTGTCCGTCCGTGGCGTTCCGCAGAGCTGGCACAGGTCCTCGGTGCGCATGCGCCCGGCTCGGTGGCTGTCGAACTTCCACGGATCCCAGCCCCCGCCGCGTGTGCTCGGTCCGCTGGCGGCCAGCCACGGTTGCGGGCGCGCCACCGGGCGGTGCGGCAGCGGAGCTCCGGTGTGGTCGAAGTCGGCGGTGCACTGCGTCCGCGGGCGCGGCAATCGCCGCTCAGCCGCGTAGGTTAGCGGAGCCGCGTCGGCACCTGCAGCGTGGCCGCGCGGATCAGTTGCGTGTTCGAGCACGGAGGCCGATTCGATAATCTGGTCTTCACGTCCGCCGGTCTCGGGACGCCCTTCCGGGGTACGGGCGGCTTCCCTGCCGAGCGCGATAGGCCTGGCGGACCACTGAGTCCACCAGGCCGCAGGGCGCCTCAACGCGTGATCAGGAATTCGATCAATGGTTTGAACTGATCCCAATGCGCCAGCGTGTAGAAAGCGAGCGCAAGCAGCCCAGCGACGGTGAGAAGCACGATCATCGCGCGCCGAAACCGTTCGGGGCACCGCAAGATGTTGTCGACCAGCTCGGACGGTGTCGTGGGCGGACGGAGGGAGGTCGAGCACTCGGGCATGCGTCGAGTACAGTTACACACGTGGCATCAACTCCGAAGGTTTGCTAGCCGGGAGGGTTGTCACATCGAGGGCGTTCGGGTGGTCAGAGACCCGGGCGCCCTCTTGCATCTTCCAATGTCGTCTCGTGTCGTGCAGTTTGGTCTCAGCCTACCTCTCAGTTTTCATTTGCCTTTCTACGGTCGACACTTGCACTGGCAGACGCGTGCGGCGGCCCCAACTATTCACCCATCACACTGGTACACCCCTGACAAATTAACCCGCTTGGCCCACTTGACTCCGACGTTCGAAGGCATCGCGCCGGACCGAGCGGTTGATTCAGTGCGTCCACCGGGAATCTTCAGGACATCATCGTTTTGTCAATTGACCTCGTTACTAGGCAAATGACAACCTGAAGACGCTCGTCGACCGCTCGGGAGGCGCCATGGAACCTCTGCCGGGGTGATCGGTCAGGTTGCAGCGGTGAGCGCCTGCGCGCTGCCGATGCGGGCCGTGCTCCCCACCGGCGGCGACCAGGTGGTGGTGGTCATCAGCGGGACGGCCAACGAGCCGCGGCCGGCCGTCACCGATGCCGTCCGCGCGGTGCTGCGCGACACCGCGAACAGCGGGAACGTCTCGCAGCAGGGCTCGGGCAAGAGCAGCGTCGTGCTGGTGTCGGCCGCCGACGGCGGCGATCAGCGCTCGATCGTGCTCACCCCGCGGCGGGCAGACGGGTCACTGGAGCACGGCCTTTCCCGGCCGGCGCTGATCGACCGGAACTTCACGAGCGCGGTCGACGCGATCGGCGCCACCGTGGCGCACAAAAGCGGGCTCGACCTGCTCGCCGGCATCGCCGACGCCGTCCGCGGCGTGCCCGCGGGGACATTTGTGGTCCAGAGCAGCGGCTTGAGCACCAGCGGCGCGTTCGATCTGCGGCAGGTCGGGTGGGCGGCCGACCCCGCTACCATCGCCGGGCGGCTGGCCGCCGCCGGGCAAGTGCCGCGGCTGGACGGCTGGCGCGTGCTCTTCGCCGGGCTCGGTTCGGTGGCCGGCACCCAGCCGCCGCCGTCACCGGCCCCGCGACCGGCTGGCCGCGTACTGGCAGGCGATCTGTCGAGCGGTCCACGTCGGTGCCCCCGGGAGCGAGCGGAACGCTCGCTCCCGCCGACCGACGACGACCAATTCGCAGAAATCAGGTGCTGCTCAAAGTGTCCTCGGTGCTGCGGTTCTCTGACCAGGAAGTTTGAGCAGTGCGCTCGCGGCTGCTCAGCGCGGTGAGCAATTCACGGCGTCCGGCTTGATCTGCTGGAGAGTTCCCTGTTGTCACCCCTCGTGGTGCGGGGGCCGAAGCCGAAAGGAACTCTGGCTATGAGGACCGAGATTCGTTGCAATGGCCGGACCCTGCGCGACGTGCTGGTTCGGGCGGGCGGCGTGATGGCCAGCACCGCGATCGCGTTGAGCGCGTTGACCCCGATGGCCTCGGCCACGCCGACGACGCCGGTCGCCGCGCCGTCGCCGTCCACCTCCGCGGCAGCGACGCCCGGGCTGGTGGAGGTCGACGGCGATTTCACGCCGAGCAGATCGTGCCCCGTCGCCTCTTGGGAAGGGTGCTTTCGTCGAGCAGGATGGTAGCAATGATCCGGGGGCCTGGTTGGCGCGGCGCTCGGCGGTGAGGAGCGATAATGTCCGGCGCAGACCCTGACATGTCTCGAGCCGTGGACGTACGGCTGGCCTTAGCCCGCGAATGGGATCAGCTCGTTGAGGACGTCCGCAAGCTCGACGGTCTCGAGGATTTCCTGAAGCCGCCCCGTCTCGACACGCTCCTACCCGCCGCGTGTGGCGGGCCGATCGCCATGATTAACGTGAGTCGCTGGCGGTGTGACGCTCTGCTGGTGCGACCGGACGGCGTCGAGGCCAAACGGCTACCAGGCTTGACGCTGGAGACGATTGTCGCGAGGACCAACGAGTACCTTCGAGCGCTGCGCACCGTGGACGACGCCACCCGCGGGCTATACCTCGCCCTGAAACGCGTCGAGGGTGGCGACCACACGCTGGCGGCGACGCGGGAATACACCGACGCGAAGCTAGCCTGGCAAGACGCCACGGCGACCCGCGACGAGCTCCTTACGTCGCTGCTGCCCTGGCTGTGGGACGAGATCGCCGAGCCGGTTTTGGACGCGCTGGGATTCGGCGGGATACCTAGGTCGGATGATGTGTGGCCGCGGCTGTGGTGGTGCCCGACCGGGCCGCTGACGCTGCTCCCATTGCATGCCGCCGGATACCACGGGGAAACCGGGACTGGACGCACCGTCTTGGACCGGGTCGTTTCCTCTTATACCCCGACGCTGCGGGCGTTGCTGGAGGCTCGACGGCCCCTGAAGCCAGCGCTCGAGCACGAGCGCATTCTGATCGTCTCGCTACCCGACACGCCTGACGAGGTCCCCTTGATCGACGTGATCCGCGAACGAGACCTGCTGACCTCGCTCTTTCGCGGCCGCCATACCCTGCTCGACGGCGCGGCCGCATTGTCGACAGCCGTCCAAGACCAATTACCGCGCCATACCTGGGCACACTTCAGCTGTCACGGCGGCCAGAACCTGAGCGACCCGTCACAGGGCGGGCTGGTGCTGTACGACCGAACACTCACCATCGCCGACATCGGCGCCAAGCAGCATAGGGGCGAGTTCGCGTTCCTCTCGGCATGCATGACTGCCGTCGGCGGTGTCGATCTTCCCGACGAGGCCATCACCGTGGCCGCAGCGCTTCACTACACGGGTTACCGGCAGGTTATCGGCACATTGTGGACGGTATATGACCACATCGCCGCCGATGTGGCCGAGTCGGTATACACCGATCTGACGTCCACGGGCACTTTCGAACCAGCCCAGGCGGCGTTCGCTCTCCATAAAGCCATACGGTGTCTTCGCGACGTCAAACGTCTTCCACCTAGTGACTGGTCACCGTTCACCCACACCGGACCCTGACCCGACCGCGACATGATCCAGCGCAACCGGGAGCCTCGATGACTGACAACCACGTGGTGGAAAATTCGGCGACGCAGCCGATGCCGTATCACGAGATCACCGACGGGAACTTTGCGCGCGAGGCGGCAGAGCACTTCACCGTCGCGGAACCAAAGCCCGGCACCCTCGTGCTCCGAGGCCCTTGTCCACGTTGCAGCACCATCATCGACGTCCCAATTGTGAAAAGCATCTTCCGGTCCCGCGGCCCGTTCGGTATGCGTCGAGACAGCCCGTCCCGGAGCCGTGTCGAGCCGATGATGTGCACATGCAATGACGAGCATCCCAATCGCCCCGAAGGCGCATACGGCTGCGGGGCCTACTGGACGCTCGACCTATCAGAGGAACCGTCATGACCGACCCTGACCTACCGCGATACCGGCTAGCGCCCGGGCCCGCGCCGGCAACCGCTGACGACCTCCGTGCAGCCCAGGAACGCGAGCGCCTACTGCGCACGGAACTAACCAGAGTCCGCGAAGCCGCAGTTGCGTGGCGCAACGGCCTGGGAGCACTGCTTGTCGCGCTTGTCGGATTCGGGCTAATCAAGGGTCGCTCCGACATCGGCCAGCTTGCCCCCGCCTGGGCGCGCTGGGTCGGTCTGCTCCTCCTGTTCGCAATCCTCGCTGGCGCCACCGGCGCACTGCTGCTCATCCGCGCCGCGCACGGGCGTCCCGCCGTCACCGCAATCCGGCAGTTGCCGTCGAGCCGCGCCGCTGATCACATCGAGGCACTCGCCTCAGCCGTCGCGTTGCGCTGGGGCATCATCGCGACACTCGGTTGCGCACTGTTGCTCGTCAGCGCGGTCGCCGCGACCTGGTACGGCCCGGAACGTGACAAGCTAGCGGTACGGGTGACCACACCCGCCGGGGTTACCTGCGGATCCGTTGTCCGGTTGGACCATGGGACGCTCGTGCTGAAGACCGACGCTGGCGAGGTCACGACCGACCTGAACATTGCGTCGACCATTACGGCCGTGGCCAAATGCCCGTAAGCGACCGCCCAGACGACGCGACGCCGAGCGATGCGTTGGCCGCGCTCGCCGCTGCGCAGGATCTCCACAACCGCTACGTGTCGTCCGGCGCGCTCGACGTGCTACAGGCCCACGCTGCGCTGGAGACCTATGGGACGTGGCTGGCCGCGCTCCCAGCGGAGCATTCCCAGCGCCGGGTCATCGCCGCCCAGGCAGTGCTGGTCATGCGTGGGCTCACGGAGGCGACCGATGACCAGCGCTGGCTCGATTGGGCGATCAACCTGGGGAAAGACGCCCTCGACGAGAGCAACGACGTGGTGCTCCAGAGCTGTCTGGCCAGCGTTCTGTCCGCCAGGTCCCGACTTACCGGTTCGCTGGATGACATCGACGAGGCGATCGAGCTGCGCCGCCGAGTGATCGACGGATCAGCGGAAGCGGATGCCGATCGAAGCGCCGCACTGCGGTCCAACCTGGCGGCCGATCTACGGATGCGGGCCGAGCTGATGCAGCAGCCGACCATGCGGCAGCGTCTCGAGGCGCTGCAAGACCGCATCACCCGCTACTACATCCACGCTGATACCACAGCGATACTGGAGGAGCCAGCGCTCGGCGGGGCGCAAGCGCTATACGACATCGCCAAGCGGGAGACCGGCGGGACCCCGGTCGAGATCGCCCTCGCGTTGGCCGAGCTGCGCTGGGCGCGGCACCACGCACTAGGCGAACCGGCAGACGGACCGGACCTGCCGACCGCGTTACGGATATTCGGCAGCCTCGCCGGCCACGATCCGGACCTGCTGCCCGAAGAACTGGTCACCGGCCCGCTGCGAGGAAGTCCCGAGACGTTAAAGACCATGGCCGAAATCCGCCGCAAGGTGGTGGCGACGACGCGCGAGGGCCACCCCGAGCACGCCCAGCGCCTGGACGGCCTTGTCAGCGCCCTCTGGATGTGCATCCACACCACGGCGGGCACGTCCGAGTTGGACGAACTGATCGAGCTGAGGCGGGCCTCGTCCACCGGTGACGACGCGGTCTTGCTCAACGATCTCGGCCTCGCGCTGCGGCTGCGGTTCGAACGCGGAGGTGCCGAAACAGACCTGGACGAGGCGGTCGACGTCGGGCGGCAGGCCGTCGCCAGCCTGCCGCCGGGTCTGGCCGGCCGGTCCGCGCTCTTAGGCAACCTCGCCGCCGCCTTGCTGATCCGGTTTCGGACCCGCCGAGCTGGACGCGATCTCGACGAGGCGATCGCGATCTGCGAGGAGCACCAACTGCCCGCGTTGGGCATAGCACTCAAGCTGAGCTTCGAGGTAACCGGGCGGATCGAGGATCTCGACCGGGCGATAGGACTCGCCCGAGCGGCGGTCAACTCCGAACGCTCGCGCCCACTAAACCGTGCCCAGCAACTGTCAAACCTGAGTAACATGCTGCTGCGCCGTTACGAACAATTCGGCATCGTCACCGACCTTGACAATGCCATCGCGGCCGGCAGCGAGGCAGCTGAACTCCCCCTCAACAACGCGGACCGCGCGCTCTACCTGTGCAATCTCGGAGCCATGCTGCAGACCCGGTTCATACGCGGTGGCAACCGCGCAGACCTAGACTGCGCCGAACGGGCCGGAACGCAGGCACACACGCTCGCGCCACCGAAAAGCCCGGTCCACACGACATGCCTATCAACGCTGTGCAACACGCTGCACGTCAGGGCTCTGGCCACTGGGGCCGACGTCGACTTCGGGCGTGCGGTCGATGCCGCCCGGCAGTTGCTCAACGCGACACAGCCCCGCCACGCCGAGCGCGCTCGTCGGCTGTCCAATGTCGCGTCCCTGCTGACAGACCGGTTCAGGTCAACGCAGGACACCGCTCACCTCGACGACGCGGTCGCCGCCGGCAGGGAGGCGACCGAGATAGCGGGCATTGCGCCGCCGGACCGGGCGAGGTTCGAGCTCATCCTCGCCCGAGCGCTGACGCTAACTGAGCGGGACAGCGACACGGCAGAGGCGATGACGTTGGCACGACAGGCGGCGCAGAATGCGTCAACTCCGGCGCGACTCCGCGCACTCGGAGCACAGTTGTGGGCGGGGGCGGCCGCCGACCGAGCCGACTGGGCCACCGCACGAGAAGGCATCCTCACCGCCGTCTCGCTCCTCCCCGTACTGGTGGACCACAGCCTGCGCCGTGCCGACAGCGAACATTTGCTCAGCGAGTTGACCGGCCTGAGCGGCCAGGTAGCCGCGATCGCGCTCACCACAGCGGGTTCAGCCGAAGCCTTGCGGCTTACTGAACAGACTCGTGGGCTCATCTGGACACGCCTGCTGGAATTGCACACCGACCTGGCGCGCGTCAGGCAGATCTCCCCGGCGCTGGCCGAACGCCTCGACATGGTCAGCCGCGAACTCGCGCGACAGTGAGCGAACAAGGATGTCAGGTGCGCACTTTTAACCCGGTACAGTCGCCGCGCCGACTGCCTCGAGGCCGTCGCAGGCCTGCGTGCCGCGCTCGACACCGGCAGTGAATCCGACCCAGCGTCGTCGCCGCGGCCGTCGCCGCCGACGGGCGAGGACCGACTGTTCTGACCGCTGGGCCCGCGAGCGACAGCCGCGGCGACCGGTGGTCAAGTGCGGGAGGCGACGCACGGTTCGCCGACTTCGAACTGAAGTCGTTGCCTGGTCAGGTTCGCCAGTTCGACGCCGCCATCGAGCGTGCTCTGGCACGCGGCGAGGAACCGGGCGAACCGACGATGATGACCCGGATCGTGTCGGTGAACGACGTCGTGCACGCTGGCCGCGGAATGCTCGACAAGGCAGCCGAGCAGCTGCGCAGGAAGTCTTTCCCGGAGCGTGCGCGCAACATTTTCCTCATCGCGCACATGCTGGACCACATGTTCGTCGAGGTCCTCGACGTCGTTATTGCCCACCACCTCGAGCCGCTCACGGACCTACCTGAGGACGTTGACGCGGTTTGGATGCTGTTCGCGCCTGTGCACCTGGTCGTCTGGTCGGTGGCCGAGCAGCGCTGGACGACGTTGTTCTACACCGCTGCGGCGCCTGGTCAGGAGCTTCCCGGCGCCGAAGACGAGGACGACCTCTTGATCGCCGTCGACGATGAGTTTCGGCGGCAGATTGGCGACGACTCACCCTCGCCGTACGCGTTCAAGCTCACCACCTCTCGCCCGGATGACGACGGCGGCAACGTCGCCTCATAGGCACACCGCGTCCGGCCACCGTCTCGGTAGCTCCGACCGTCCCAAGTGCGCAGACCTGGAAAATCCGGTCGCCGACGAGCCGCCCTGCCACAGTTCGCGTGCGACGGACCCATTGTCTCGGCGCGCAGGATGATGTGCCGGCGTCATCGTCCAGAACCAGATGACTCGAACGAGTGAAGATCCAAACAGGCTGTAACCGACCAGCGATCGGGCGCGACTGTGTGGCAACTGATCAAAGATGCCGCCCTTCTGTCTGGGCGGATGTTGGGCACGAAAGGTGCGTACATGAGGCTGGCCTCGATCGAAGCGCGCAACTTCCGGTCACTGCGCTGGGTGCGAGTGCCGATTCGAGAGCACCTGACCGTCGTCATCGGAGAGAACAACGGCGGCAAGTCCAATCTGCTGGACGCGATCCGTCTGGTGACCGATCCGCTCGACGGACGGCGGGATCGATACTGGGACGCCGACGACGTCGCGCGGATACCCAACGCCGACACAGTAGTGCTGACGGCCACCTACTCGCTGACCGCCCCGGAACAGATGGGCACCTACAGCCAGGCCATGCTCGAGGGCATGAAGTCCGTGCGGTACCAGGTCACCTACACCCCGCCGGCAGGCACGGAACTACGGGGCAAGACCCAGTGGACAGCCGGCGAAGGCCGGTCCACCGACCGCGATCCCGAGCCGGAGGCCCGTGGTCGTCTCCGACACGTCTACCTGCAGCCGCTGCGCGACGCACAGCGCGAGCTGAACTCAGGATCCGGACGCCGACTGTGGGTGATCCTCAACTACCTCCTCGCCGAGCACGGCGTCACAGAGACCGACTTCGTCAGCGAGATGAAAGCGACTCTGGACGCGGTCAGGGACAGTCCGCGCGCCGGAAAGGTGCTCAGCGACGTCGAGACCGCGGTACGCACACCGTTGGAGGACGTCTCCGCCGGCGCCAGCCCGCAGAACGCCGATGTCTCTTTCGCCGACCCCACGCTCCTGTCGATCGCGCGCTCCCTGCGGATCAGGATGAACGACCAGGGCCTGTCCCCGCGCGACATCGTCGGCTCCGGCCTCGGCTACGCGAACCTGCTGTTCATCGCCACCGTCGTCGCGGAACTACGCGCAGCCCGCGATCAAGACCTGACGGTGTTCCTGGTCGAGGAACCCGAAGCGCATCTGCACCCCCAGCTGCAGACCCTTCTGGTCGAATACCTTCGCGACGCCGCGGAAGCCTCCGCCGAGAACGCTGCCTCACCGCACCACGCGGGACGGATCCAGGTCATCGTCACGACCCACTCACCGCTGATCGCCTCGTCTGCCGACGTGGAGGACCTCGTCGTCCTCAAACGCAAGCCACTGACGACAGACGACCCCCAACACGAGCTGTTGGTTGCCGAGCAGGGTCCGCTGGCCCCGGGTACTCCGCGTCCGTCTCATCACTCGAGTCTCTTCGAGTCCAAAGCGATCCCGCTGGCGGAGCTGTCCCTCCGCCGCGGGCACCACGCCAAGCTGAAGCGCTACCTCGACGCGACCCGCAGCGCCGTGCTGTTCGGCCCACGCGTCATCCTGGTCGAAGGCATCGCCGAGGCGCTGCTGCTGCCGGCGTTCGCCCGCCTGGTCCTGCACCGCCCGCCCGCCACACCCCTGTTCCAGACCGCAGCCACGGACGGGGGAAGCGACGACGCGCAGACACAGCGCGACCGAGCCACCTGGGCCCGATTCGTCGGCACCACCATCGTCGCCATCGACGGCGTCGACTTCGATCCGTATGTCCGTGTTCTCCTGACCGCATGCGAGGGGGGCCGGGTCGCCGAACGCGTCGCCGTGATCACCGACGAAGACCCCACCAGCCCCGGCGACCGCCGACGCGCGCTTCTGCATCTGGCGGACGAACTCGGCGCCGCCGACAAATTCGACGTCTTCCTCGCGCGACCGACCCTCGAACCAGAGCTGCTCGGCGCCGCACCGGAAAACCGTGCCGTCGTCGAGCGGGCCTTCAACCGGCAACGTCCCAAGGCCGGAGTCGCCGCATGGGCCCGGATCGATGAACTGACCGACCCCGCCGCTGTCCAGAAGATGTTCATGGACGAGTTCACCAACCAGAGTCTGCGCAAGGGCGACTTCGCGCAGGACATCGCCGAGCTCTCGTCGAGCGCGTCAAGCTTCGTAGTTCCCTCCTACCTCGAAAACGCGATCGCCTGGATCTCGCAGGCACCAGAGTGACGACGCTGGAAGCACGCCGCGCAGCAGCGCGCGAACGTCAGGAACTCGCAACGACGCTCCAGGCACCGCTCTACATTCAAGCCTGTCCCGGAGCCGGAAAGACACGAGTCATCGTCAACCGACATCTCGCCGCCGCACACGCCGGCGGGGCACGTGGACGCGCGGTCGTGTCCTTCACCAATGTCGCCTGCGACGAAGTCGTCCAGAGATGCCGCGATGCGGGCAAACCTCAGCTCACTGCTTTCCCCAACTACGTCGGCACGATCGACACGTTCCTCTGGCGCTACATCGTCCGGCCTTTTCTCTCCGGAGACCGAATCTGGAACAGAATCGACTCCTGGGACCGGATCGGCGCCACGGTCGCGGTGTGGCAAGGCCAGATCTGCCACAAGCTTCGCCTCAGTGACTTCTTGTGGTCGCGCGAACCAGACGAGACACAGTGCCAGGCGCAACTGGTCCGCAAGACGCGCAACATCAAAGCTTATCTGGCGCTCGCCAAGGCAGGCCAGCTCAACGCTGCCGGGCGAGCGGCAGTCCGGCGCCGAGACCAGCTGGCCACGAAGGGGTACATCACAGGTCACGAGGCACGCATCCGGGCCCTGCGCATGCTGCGCGACCACCGCAGCCACGCGATCGGCATCATTTCCAGCCGCTTCGACGAGATCGTCATCGACGAAGCTCAAGACTGTTCCGCCCTGGATCTGGCAATCCTCACCAAGCTGAGAAACGCTGGCATACCACTGGTTTTCGTCTGTGATCCCGATCAGGCGATCTACGAATTCCGCGGCGCACAACCCGAGAACGTCCGCACGTTCGGCACAACCCTCGGCTCGTGCGTCGACCTCGTGGGCAACTGGCGCAGCAGCCCGGCGATCTGCGCGTTCGCCGCGACGCTGCGGCCATCGGGCGCCCAAGCAACGGACGATCCCGTGGGACCGCACCACGACGAGGGCGCGGGAGTGCTCCTGATCCCCGCGAAGAATCCCCGAGACGAACAGACGCTGGCTCGATTCAACCAGCACGCCGACGCTCTCGGTATCGCCACGGAGCGCCGGCTGGTGCTCGCGCATGCCGCCGCGACACTGCCGTCTGTAGCACGGGTTGGCCCGTCAACACCACCGGACAACCACTCGGCCCGAGCAGCCTGGGCCGCGTCTGTTCTCGGTGCCAGCATCGCCGGCAAGACACTGCGCGAGACGGCTTTTGAGGTCTTCGAGCGCCTTATCCTCCACTACTGGTACACCGAGTCCGACATCGACAACCGAACCGTCGCGGCGGCTTGCGAACACCTGGGTCTCGACCCATCGCAGCTTCGTCAACTGGCCGCACGCCTGATAAGCGATCTGCCTGACGTGGACCGGACCCCATTCGGCGCCTGGTGTGCAGCCGCCAACGCGCGCCTCAGGCAGTCAGCACCCGAGCCGGGGAAGCCACGACGGGACGCCAGCGGCAGCCTACGAGCCGGCAGCATAGCGGACAAGACGACACGAGCGGCCGGAGGAACCCCGGGCCCCAGCCTCGACCAGGCGATACGGACCAACATCATTCACCAGGTGAAAGGCGAGGAAGAAGACGCCGTACTCGTCGTCGTGCCGGAGGACACCCGCACCGGCACCCGCACCGACGACCTGATCGAAGCTTGGTTGTCCGATGACCACACGAGCGTGGTCGCCGAAAGCTTGAGGGTCCTCTACGTAGCCTCCACACGAGCACGTCGGCTCTTGGCACTGACGTTCCCCGAGGCCTACCGTGACCGCGTCGCCGCCTATCTCAACGATCGAGCAGTCCCGTTTCACATGACCACCCAAGTCGCCATAGCGCCGCAGCGCAGCGAGCACACGGCACCGCCGTAAATCTCCATCATCGTGCTGGCCTGATCGACCGGAGCCACCACATAGACAGTGTCCGTCCGTGGCGTTCCGCACAGCTGGCACAGGTCGTCGGTGCGCATGCGCCCGGCTCGGCGGCTGTCGAACTTCCACGGATCCCAGCCCCACCACGCGTCCCCGGTCCACTGGCGGCCGGCCATAGCCGAGGGCGCACCATCGGCCGCAGCGGCAGCGGAGCACCGGTGTGGTCGAGGTCGGCGGTGCACGGCGTCCGCGGCGGAGACCATCGCCCCTCAGCCGTAGCGACCGGCCTACGTTATGGACCGGGAGCACACCGCGAGCGTGTTCCCGGCAGGCACTTCGGTCTCGAATCACGAGGTTCGTGCAACGATTGAGTCGCCGCCGGTAGCGCCGTCAGGCTCGCCAGCGACACCAACGCCATGCGAAACCGACGGTTCTTGCGCGCCAACACATCTGCTAGGACCAGATGTCTGGTCATCTTCGCGCTGGCCGTCGTCGCAACGGCCTGTGCTCCGTCTCCGGCCCACGACGCATCCGAAGCCACCGGCGATCCGAGCACAGGTACTGGCGCTCCCCTCAGGTATGGGGTGATCGCCACGGTCGCCGCCGGAAGCCAACCGTTCGGCGTGACAATCGATCCCACTCTGCGGCGGGCTTTCGTCGCCGACGACGCCGTGGATTCCACTCGCAATGTCACGACGTTCGACGCTGGCAGCGCTGCCCGGATATCGTCGTTTTCGGCACAGGTCGGCTCCGACACCGTGCTCGACGTCACGGTCGATCCGTTGACGCACACGCTCTACCTGCCGCACTATCCCGCAGATGCTGGCAGCGGCGTCAGCGTGGTCAATGGCGAAAGCGGAGCCGTCACAGCCGATGTTCCCGTGGGCTCCGCCCCGTACGCCACCGACACCGATCCTGGCGCCCGCGTGCTCTACGTCGCCAACCACGGTGACAACACGGTCTCGGTGATCGACGAGCAGAGCAACACGGTCTCGGCCGTGCTCCCAGCCGGGGAAAGCCCGATGGACATCGCCGTCGATCCGACCACACACGTGGTCTATTGCGTGAACCAAGTCGGCAGCGTGACCGTGATCGACGGAGTCAGCCGCTCAGTACGGGCGACCATTCACGTCGGGCACAACGCCACCAGCATCGCCGTCGCATCGGACACCCACACCGTCTTCGTGTCCAACTCCGACGACAACACCGTTTCCGTCATCGACGGGTCCAAGAACGCCGTCACGACGACATTCTCTGTTCCCGGCCGGCCCGGCCGGCTCGCCGTCGATCCCGATCGCCACGTTCTGTACATGGGGAGCTCGGACACTTCGGTCTCGGTAGTCGACACGACGAACTACTCGATCATCGCGACGATGCCGGTCGGCCAGTACCCGAGCTCTATAGCGGTCGACCCGACCACGCCTACGTGACGAGCAGCAAGAGCAACACCCTTTCGGTCATCGGCCCGCAGCGCGCCTAGCAAACCGTGGCCGTGGCATCTCGAGCCTGAAGGTCCTCGCGACGGGCTGATCCCGGCTTCCGCGGCGTGGGTGGCGGCGGTCGCCGGAGGACTCGGCCGCGTCATCCACCCCGTGGAAGGAAACCCCGTGCGCTTGACCGCCCTGCTCCTCCGCTCGCGGCCGTCCCGCTCTTCGCATTCCCCGTTCCCGCGGCGGCCGCGTCCGGATGCGTCGACCGGGCCATCTCGCCGACCGTCGACGATCCGAGGCCTGACGACTTCCTTGCCGGCCTTCGGCCCGCCGTCGGGCCCGAACTCGTCCGGCTGGCCGGGCTCGATCCGCTCGTCGCCGAGGTGAAGCACGACCTCTGCGCGGCACGCACCCCGCGCCGGGCCGAACGCGTCGTCACCCAGGCCGGCGACCGGCTGTGGCGGAGGGCCGTCGACCGCGCGCAAGGCCGCCGCTCCGACCTCGGCACGCTCGACCGGTTCGACGACCGGCCACTGTACTGGGCACGGCTACAGCTCAGCAGCGCGATCCGCCAGTGGACCCCGGCGACCCGCTGACGTGAAAACGCCTCATCCGCAGCCGAATAGGGCGTTATACAGTGAGCTGGTCGGCAAGCGGAAGCTGCGGATTCGTCACACTCGCCGGTTCCACGTTCGCCCGAGGAGCCTCCGTCAGACCCGGCGCGGTTCACTCCCCCGCGACGTGCCACAGGAGGTAGCGACGATTGTCGCGGAAGAACCCCTGGCACTCGGCCAGTTCCTCGGGCGTTCGCGCGCAATGCTCCGGGAGCGGATGGTCATTGCCGTTCACATCGCTGTCGGTGGCCCGCCCGGGCAGACCGGGCGACTGACGATCCGCATGCCGAGGTCGCGGCGGCGGATGCGCCTCTCGACACCGGCGCGGTCTGGGCGCCGTGCATTCCGGGTGATTTCGACCCCCTACAGCTTCATCAGCAGCCCAGTCCACCACCGGAACCGTTGTCAGCACGCCCTAACTCGCTCGAGCGTGCAGGTCCCCGGCCAGTCGGCTCAGTGTGCGGTAGCTGCCGTCGAGTTCGATCTTCCGGAAGTTTCGCAGTTCGATCACGCACTGCGCAGTGCGCGCTACGGGTATCAGGCCCGCCCAGAGGGAGCCGGTCTTGTAGCTGACCGAGCGGATCATCGACCAGGTGACAAGGCATCGGACCTCGCGCCCGTGAACTTCCGCGAAACCGCCGTCGAAGACGTAGATGCCGCCGTCGAAGCGTTTCCGCGTCGACACGCACCACCACAGGAAGAGCAGCGGCCACACGAACAGCACGATGGCCAGCCCTCCAGTCATGTCGCCTTCGCGGATTCCGAGCGCGAGCGCGCCCGCGAGTGGCGCGAAGGCGAAGAAGGTCCCGACGGCTCCCGGCCTGCGACGGTAACGGCGGAGACAGCCGCCAAGGTCGTGTTCGGCGGCTGTCGCCCGGAGGTGGGGCGGGGTCGGGATCACGCCCTGACGCTACTCGCGGCGGCCCGGTACCGGTCCCGTACTGACGCGGCAGACCGTTGGTGGCTCGACTTCCAGCAGGTCCCCGCAGTCCTGCCGGCCGGGGAGCGCATGGCCGAGGTCCTCCGGTGCGAGGGCTATACCGTCGCGACCGGCAAGTCCTCCGACGGGCAGTCCGGCGTGCCCCAGACTCGGTGGTCCACTTACCGGCGATCGCTTTCTGCGCGGTGGCCAGCCCAGACCGGAGCAGATCCCGCTGGGCGACCAGAGGTGCAAGCCAATCCTCTTACCGCGGCTCCCTAGCTGGTCACCCCCCGCGACGACGGGGGTAACCACGCCTCTACAGAACTCCGGGCATCGGCTCGCGAACAGCAGCATGGTCGCCGGTCGCCTTGGAACGGGCCGTTCTCGTTGCATGGCCCATGCCCGTTCAACCCCGGCCGCAATGTGCGAGCCGGCTACCATCGGCTGGTGTCGAATCCGAGCGAAGACAACACAGCGCAGCTGGCGCAGATGCTGCAGGACATCGAGCACGCCGCCGAACAAGCCGCCGGCTGGCTGAGCGAACGAGACCGCCTCGTGGCGCAGGCCAAAGCACTCGGCGGCAGCCATCGCCAGATCGCCTCCCGCGCCGACCTGTCCCACGCCGCGGATGCAGAGCTGCTCAAGCAGCAGGTCACCTCGAGCGCCACGCAACCGGGTTCCGGAAGCTGATCCGATCGACTGCGGGCTTCCACCGCCCTCAAGGGGCTTATCGTGGCGCCGCCGGTTGACCGCGCCAGAACCATATCGAGCCGCAGCCGAGCCAAGGCTAAAGCCCTGAACCCTCGCGGGAGGTTAGGTCTGCACAACGCTGCCGACCGTGGTAGCCGGCGCGACGCGGTCCGGAACCACAGGCGCGCGAGTTTCGAGAAGGCCCACTCCTTCCATGGCGAATTGCTGGACCCGGCCACGGCGATCGAGATCGAAGCAGTGGCCGAGGACTTCCTCGCGGGACGCGAACCGCCCTTCGACCGCAGATCTCCGAGTGACACGTCGTCGACGGCCACGGCGACCTGCTCGCCAACGACGGCCCCCGCGTACTGGACTGCCTCGAAATCGACGACCACCTCCGGCACGTCGACGTCCTCGACGACGTCGCCTTCCTCGCGATGGACCTCAAACGCCTCGGCGCCCGTGAGCTGAGCGGAAGTAAACCGTGTCGTCGGCGGTCTCGCGCCGGCTGGGAGGGTCAAGCTTGGTTGAACCGGGCGGCGAATCGTGCGGTGACGAGGTCGCCGCCCTTGCGTTCGCGGACCGTCTCCACGGTTGCCACGGCGGGGCCGTCGGGAATCGGGAGCCCGGGTCGTCGACGGCCACCTCGACTACACTCGGCTCTGGTTGCCAAGGAGGGCCCGGCATGGACGAGGTTCAGGAGCGGTGGGTCAATGAGCAACTCCGGTCGAATCCGGAAACCTTCTACGATGCGCTCTCTTCGATCTTCTCCGTCGTGCCTTCGGGAGTCCTCGATCGGTCCCACACTGTCGGAGACTTGGTGCACCAGATTTCCGCGCTCAACAACCTCGACCGCGCGTTTGTCGAGGCCGGCATCTTGGCAGTGCTGGGCGAAACCGTAACGCTGCCAGGCGATGCCGGGAGTAAGGCCCGATCGAAACTAGCCCGGGGTTGGGGACTTCCGGAGTCCCACTTGTTAGGGGAAACCACGCAAGCTTACGTCGTCGGTGAGCTCTCGCCTTCGGCAACACAACGGGCGGAAGCCCATATTGCGCACTGCGCGGCGTGTTCGGCTGAGCTGGCGGCGATTCTCCGGGCGCGCGAGGCGGTTCGGAATTCGCCTCCGCCAGGGGTTTCCCGGGCATTCCTCGCTTCGCTGGCGGACTTTCATCCGCCGGTGTCCGGCGCGACCGGCGTCGAAGGCGCAAGCCCGGATCCACCGGACACGGCGCCGAAGCCCGCACGTCGCCGGCTGCGTTCCTTGCTGGCAAAGCGCACCGGGGTGCGCGAACGCCGGGATTCCGGCGGTGAGGCCGTGGGAATCGAGTCCGCGACCGATGCCTTGAACACCGTGCTCAACCGGCTCGGACCACCGCCTGAGCCGTTGGCGCAAGCGGTGGACTCGCCGGTTCCCATTCCGCAGGGGGTTTCATGACCGCCGCTCGGGGATCTCCGAAAGGGACGGCCTGGGAAACGCTGGCGCCGTGGGAGAAGGCCGCCGAATGGCACGCCAAGGCGCCGCACATCGCCGACGAGGTCATGGCGCTCGCCCGGGAGCAGGCTTGCCACCAGCGGCAGCTGGAACTGGACTACGCCCGTCACCAGCGGGTGCTCTCCACGCGGATTTGGATCACGCAGCTGATCACCCTCGGCCTGAGCATCGTCAACATGGTGGTCATCGCCATTCTGGCCTGGCACTCGATCGACACGGGCAACTTCGTGCCCACGTTGACAGTGCTGGGCGCGGGGGCCGGGCTGACGGCGGGAACGTACGGGGTCAGCCGGTCGATCGCGGGACGAGGTCTTTCCGCGCTGGATGCGAAGGAGGATCGCCAAGGAACGGGTGCTTGACGCGTTCCGCGTCGTGAACACGTGATCGGTTCGACCTATGATCGCCAGATGAGGGGGACCGTGGGACATCGTCGACCGGTTGTGCGCCTGGGCGGAGGAAACACCGTGGTGCGACCGGCTTGAGCTGGGCGGGTCGCTGGCGAAGGGGCGCGGGGAGCGGTATTTCGCACCTGCTGGACGTGGTCACCGGCGACGTGGCGAGCCTGCCCCGGACCGACGAGCTGACCCGCCAGGTCCTGGCCGTCCACGACGGCACCGTGTACTACCGGCAGAACTCCAACACCGCCAGCCGTGCATTCCGCGGGCGCCCGGGCACCGACCCGGAACCGCTGACCGTCGATCCGTGGCAGATGGACCAGCACTCGGGCGCCACCCTCGAAGCCGACGGCAGCAAGACGATCTGGCACACCCCCGATGGAGACCGGATCACCGTACCGACGGGCCAGCGGTACGAACTGGCCCCTGGCGGCCAGCGGCTCTATGCCTTCCGGTACGACCCACCATCAGCCTGGCTGCTGGAAGCCGGGGCAAGCGAACCGCGGGAGCAGCCGCTACCCGACGGCTGCGACACGAGTACGGCGATCCCGGCGGCGCCGTTCTGGGAATCCTCCCTCCACGCTGGTGTTCCACCACGAACGCGGCAGCGGAACCCGGTTGGTGCGCTGACACCTGCAGCTGGTCCTCGTCCCGCCGGTCCTCAGGGCCGGAACCGGGCAAATCTAGCTACGGTGGGGCGCCACGGTCTACGGCCACGTCGAGCTGTCGCTGTGCCCAGTCGACCGGCGCGGCCCGCTGCTCGGGGCTTCACGTCGAGCCCCGGCACCAGCCGCGGGTCGGCCGTGTCCTCGCCAAGGCGGCTGCAACCCGTGGTCGCGGGTTCAGCTGGAGCGCGAACCCGCCAGAGGAGCCGGACGTCGCCGCGTTCTGTGCCCGCGTTGGCGCACCACCTGTACCGGCAAGCTCGCGCTCGCATCTAGGAAGCCGCCGGGCACCATCAGCATCGAACCCCGCTGGCCGAAATGGTGACGGAACCAGGTGACCCGCGGCGGGCTCGCGCAGTCAGTCGCAGGATTGCGCAACCTTAAAGTGCACCTTCTCCCGGATCGGGGGACGCCTCGTCACGCGGTGATGCGTCATCCGCGGTCGGGTCGAAAGCCAGCTCCCCTTGGGTCGCGCCGCCGAACCCGGTGTACCCGATGAACGTCGCGCCGACGAACCCAGCGTGCGTGGTGAACGTCGCGCCGTCGAACACGGCGTGCCTGGTGAACGTCGCGCCGTCGAACACGGCGTGCCCGGTGAAGGTCGTGCCGTCGAACCAGGCGGCTTCGCTGAAGGTCGCGCCGTCGAACCCGGCGTCCCCCGTGAACGTCGCGCCGCCGAACCCGGCGTACCCGGTGAACGTCGCGCCGTCAAAGCGCGCACGTCGTAGTTGAGCGCCCGGCAGCATGAAGTCGATGAGCGTGGCGCCGGTGAGGTCAATGTCGATATCCCGCCAGAAGGTGGGCTGAGGGCTGGCCGGGTCCTCACCGGGGTAGAGATGGCGTTGCAGAATGCCTTGTGCGGTAAGGCGTACCTCGCGTTCTTGCAACCGGGAATCCCGAGCTTGGGCATCGGGTTGCGGTGTCGGTGTGCGGGGGATGGTGGTTGATCTCAGCAGCGGGCGCCGTATACCGAGCGGGCGAGGTTCGCTGGTCTCGCGTGGCGGAGTGTAGGGATTGCGCAGGTACGCGCAGATCACGTTGACCACCGTCTGGCGCTGGGGCGGGTTGTCCTGCGCGACCCGTTCGAGGGCGTAAAGGCCGCCGTGGCGGACCGCGGCCTGCGGCGACCCGAGTTGCTCGACGGCCTTGAGGTATAGCTCGCTCAGCCGCCGCTCGGCGGCGTCGTGCTCGGCGGCCTTGGCGACCCGGTCTTGGTGGGCCATCGTGGCCGTGTGGACGTCCTGCTGGTGGGCCAGGGTGCGTTCGGTGGAGTCCTGGCGCCTCCAGGACAGGTACAGCGCGACGACCCCGCCGCTGCCCAGCCCGATGCTCAGACCGATCTTGAGAGCGTCCAGGCGGGTGGATACGAGTTTGTCACCGTTGAGCCCGGCGGTCGCCGGCCACCACAGCAACACCACCGCGGCCGCGGTGAGCAACGCGATTACGGCTGCGGTCAGCCACATCATCTTCGGCGACAATTCACGTAACCGCGCACGCGGCGCCGCCGGCACGGCCGGTGACGGAACGGAGACACCAGCGCTCGGCGGCAGTGACGTCGGGTCGTCGGTCATGTTCAGCTAAGTCGCCGGGACGGGCCACGATGTTGCAGACCACCACGGGCGGCCGCGGGGCGCCGGCGGCCCTGTTACAGATTGAGGCCCGAGCGCGACATTATCGTCGAACGTGACAGGAAGCGTGGTCGATGACAGGCGAACGGCGAGTACTGGTCCGGGCGGACACCCGCACGGTGTCGGTGACCATCGACGACGCCCACGCGGAATTCCAGTACGCCGGGGTCACCGTTCAGCGACTGGAGAACAGCGACGTGGTCGAGCAAATATGGGTGCTGCTGGGAGCCTCCCCCACCTACGCCGACGACGAAGCACTTGTCGATGCCTTGCACAGCGCCCTCCGATGGAACTGGGTCGGCTCGCAGGCCTGACACCGTGGCGGCACCTACGGTCAGCCCGGGCAAACTACACTCCGTCCACGCCGAGCGAAGGGAAGCCCAGGGTGACTGTGCCTGATCCACCGGAGACCGCGCCCGCGGCGCGAGGTGTCGAAGTCGTGGCTGTGCGCGAAGGCGCCGACGGGTGGGGCGTCGTCACGATCTCCTCGCCCGGCGACGCCTACCAGGTAGAACCGTGCCTGCGGTGCCCGTGGCTGCTCGACTCGCCAGTCGGCGCGTTCCCGCCGGAGGTGTTCCGGCTCTCAGCGCACACCACCTACGACCAGGCGACGCGAAGGTTCGGCTGTCACGCCAGCAAAGCCGACGAGCCGAAGACCTGTGCCGGGTTCCTGCTGTGCGGCGCCGCCCACAACCTGACAGTTCGCATGTACGGGCCGGACATCACCAGCGACGTGTCCAGCGATCGTCCGCTCTACGCCAACTACCGGGCGATGGCCATCGCGAACGGCGTCGCCTCCGACGATCCCATTCTCTCTCCGTGCCGCGACGCCCGCCCCTACCTCGACAACGACGCCACAACCTCCGCCGCCGACCTCGCGCGGGATCGAGCCGCGGCGACTGTCGCTCGCGCCGTTCGGATCATCCGCGACTTCATCGTCGAGAGCGCCGGCATGGACCTCGGCGAGCCGATGACCGCCGACGCGACCCTGCTCGCCGGCCGTCTGGCCGCCGCTGGGCACCTGACCGTCCCACCACACGAGAAGAACTCCGGCAAGCGAATCCGCCGGCCCTGCCAGCACGGCCGCCGCGCACTGCACGCAGCCCGGTCCCGGCCACCCGGCGCTTCCGTCCATCGACCAACGGACGCGATCCTGGCAGAGTCCCGGCGTCACTTTCGTGAGACCCGCATCAGGTAGCGCGCGACGCCCATCAGCTCAGGTGCCATCGCATCAGGTTCCGCGAGTCAGGACACAACCCAGGTGGGCGATGTCGGAGCGGCCGATGCGCAGCCGCATCACCCGATAAAAGCCGTTATCAGGGACACGTGGGGAAGCCTGAGCAGCTGCCGACACCGATGGCAAGAGTGGGCCCGGCGACGAGCCACTCTGGTCACCAGGATCAAGACTCGCTGACTGGCGACCATGGTCGGCCCGCACGGCAGTGAGGGGGTCAAGAGCCGGTGAACGTCGATTCCAGCACGTCGGTGTTCCCTTCGCCGACAGGGGACACCCGATGCGGTCGGCCCAACGCTCCTGGATCTGGCGGCGCCATGGCCCCGTCCGGACCCCGGCCAGTCACCCGCCAGCGCCGCAGCACCCGGCGACCGTAGTTGTTCGTGCCGACAACACGATCAAGATCCGCTCCCGTCGGAGTCCTACCCGAAGCTTGCTCTTCGAGGTAGAACGCCCACATCTGCTGCTCAGCCGACCCCTCGACAGCAGGCGCGAACTCAGCATCCGCAACACCGGAGCAAGGAACTTCTATCGCTTGGACAACGGGTTCACTAAAGGCATCCACCCTCTCGGGCGATGGACCTCGACCATCGGCGCGATGGCGCTTCAACGCCCGGTTCAACAGCTCCACCGCCAGCAAAAGAGCCAGCGGAGGGCAAGCCGCAATCACCACCGAGAACACCGTCAGCCGCGGAGCCGATCCAATGTTCGCGCACAACGACAACGAGATCCCGAACCCAAACGCCACCCACGCAGCCCAACGACCGCCACCATGGCTCGGCCTCCACAGCTCGACCGTCGCCGTCGTCAGCAGCCCGTCAACGATCAAGGGCCAAATCGACGCAGTCGATCCGTCCGCACCGAACCGAACCGCAAACTCACGACCATGCCGGTACGACGCATACGCCGCCAGCACCGCCACCACGCCGGTACAGAGGCACTGCACCCACAGTGACCAGCTGACACTCTTAGTCGCTGAGGATGTCATGACCGACCACCTCGGCGACGCCGCTCAACATCGACTACGCCGGAAAACTGCAGCTCACATGCCTTTTCGAGCCGTTGGGTTCTGAACGGAACCGCGCCGGGGGCACCCCATCTGACCAGCGAGAACCGCTCCCGCCGAACCTCACCCTCCAGCGGGCTCCAGCCGGATTCGGACGTCCAGGTTCCGTTCCACCTCGCTGCGGCTGTACAGCAGCGGGAACGACCCACCCGAAGCCCACAGGCCGTTCAGATCGCTGTAATGCGGACTACGCGGATCCCCCGACTGCCCCGGTGCGTTGATCGCCGCCGAGCCGTTCCAGTTGCCCACGTCCAGTGCCATCTTGAACGTTGCCCCGATGATCTGGGCGTACGTCAGCGGGTGGAAGAACGACGGGTGGATCGTGTGGTAGTCGCCGCCGATCGGGGTTGGGCCTACGTTCGGGGCGCCCAGCGGGTGCTTGAACTCGTTGTGGTGCAGCGACCCCCAGTGCCACGTCGACGGGTCGGGGCCGAGCTGGCTCGCCACGTCGCGGAACGCCACCGGGAGCGAGTCCAGGATCAGCTTGTCGCGCACCGCCGCGCCGTCCGGGCCGAGCCATCCCGATGGGTCCCGGAAGGACGCGATGATCAGGCTGAAGTCGGGGTTGATCGTGCGGACCAGCGCGTCCGCCGCGGCCTGGGGCAGCACCGCGTGCGCCCACACGTAGTGCAGGTACTTCATGATCCACGTCTCGTACAGTGCGGCCGCCGCCGAATTCGCCGACGCGACGCCGTCCCAGCCCCGAAGCAGCTCCAGTGCCTTCGCGGTATCCGGGTCCGTCGAGGACAGCCCGCGCACGAACTCGAGGAGTTGCGTGGCCGCAAACGACTTCTCGTCCTTCTGCAGCGCCAGCGAGTCGGCGACGGTCGCGCCCGGGTGGGACTCGATCAGCTCGTCGATGCGCTGCTTGCGGTACGGGAGCTGCCATTCGTAGTTGGACACCACCGGGTGGCCCGGCGGGATGTTGAAGTCGTTGGCCGAGGCGAAGTACCCCGACGCCGGGTTGTACTGCCCTGGCAGCTCACTGTTCGCGTAGAAACCGTTCCAGTCGTAGCGCCCATCGCCGGGGACGGGCAGCAGGCCGTCGTAGCCGGCGCCCGTGCGACGCGGCGTCAGCCCGGCCGGGACGTAGCCGATGTTCCCGCGCACGTCGGCGTAGGCCAGGTTCGAGCCCGGCGTGCCCCAGTTCCGCATGCCCGAGGTGAACTCGCCGAAGTTCGTGGCCCGCTGGTAGTTCAGGCTGCCCAGGTACGCGCTGGCACCCGGCTGCGTCCACGCCGTGCGGACCGCGAACGCCCGGTGCGCCGCCTCGTCGACCTTGACGACCGGGCCGTGGCGGGTGAAGGACAGCTCCTTCGTGACCGGCGTGCCGCCGCGCACCGGCACGGACTCCGTGACCGTGGTCATCCGCTCCCAGCCCGTGCCGTAGCGGTAGCGCGTCGGGTCGTTCGGGTCGAGGTCGTAGACGTAGAGGTCGGTCTGGTCGATCGGCAGGTTCGTCAGGCCGAACGCGATGTTTTCGTTGTGCCCGATGGCGATCCCCGGGTTCCACGGCTCGCCCGCGCCGGCCAGGTTCAGCCCGGGCGCCGACAGCTGCGCGACGTACCGGCCCGACGGCAGGGCGTCCGCGCCGCGGTGCGGGTCGTTGGCCAGGATCGGCCGGCCCGACGCCGTCCGGTTCGGCCCGATCGCCCAGGCGTTGCTGCCGGCGGTCGCGTCGGCGATGTCCTTGGTCTCGGTCTGAAAGCCGCTGCCGGTGAAGTTCACCGCGGCGGTCGCGAGGTCGTACACCTTGAGCACGTCGTCGGGCACCGAGCACGGGTCGAGCCCAGCGGGCACCGCCGCCTCGTGGTCCGGGTGCAGGGAGCGCAGGTAGCGGCTCGCGCCGGGGCCGGCCAGGCAGACCAGCTTCGCGCGGGCGACCTCCCACATCAGGTTCTCCCCGATGGCGTGCGTGCGGATCCGCACCACGTCCTGCGGGCGCCAGCGGGCGGGCTGGTAGCCGAGCTTGGCGAACTCCGGCGGAACGGCGGAAGGGTTGCGGCCCAGCCAGTCGACGTAGGAGTTGATGCCCTCGGCGAACCGGGTGGCGGCGAGCCTGCCCTCCGGACCGTAGGACGCCCACTCCGCGTCCATGTCACCGCGGTAGAGGAACAGCCGGGCGGCCCGGTCCTGCTCCACATAGGACGGACCGAGCACCTCGCTGAGCGTGCCGAGCCCGCGGCGGCGCCAGGTGTCGACCTGGAACAGCCGGTCGCGGGCGATGTTGAAGCCCTGGGCGAAGAAGAGGTCGCTGGTGTCGGCCGCGTAGATGTGCGGCACACCCCATTTGTCGACGAGCAGGTCGACCGGCCGGTGCAGACCGGCTGCCGGGTATCTCGGCCCGGTCGCCGCCACGGCGCCCGGAACCGGCGACAGGCAGAGCACGACCAAAGCGAGGATCAGGCCGCGGAAGAACGGCCGGCGTCGGGCCATGGTGCTCTCCTCGTTCGGGAGTCGGGTCCGGGTTCGTCCGATATGTCTACCGGCCGCCGGTCCGCTCCCACGAGCCCCTTAGGGGTGCTAGCGCCTGCCCTCCCACGCCATCCGCTCGGCGCCCGCCGCGTCCGGGACGGCCCGGCTTTCCGTGTCGTAGACCATGGTCGTCCGCTCGGCACGGTCGTAGCCCGGCCAGCCGGGATCTCCGGTCGTGGCGAAGCGGACGAAGTCGGCGTGCACCCGCCGCGCCAGTTCCTTCGGCGGAGTGGCGCCGAAGAGGTCTGCCGCGGGCTTTCCCAGCGCCATCACCGTCTCGAGGTCGTCGCGCACGAACGGCAGGTCGACGGCGTGGAACGAGCCGGAGAACGGCGGGATTCCCGCGCGCTGCCACCGGAACTCGTACAGCCACGACGGCTCGGGACGCGCTTCGAGCAGGCGGATCGTCGGGATCCGGAACGCCCAGTCCGACCAGGCGGCCTCGACCAGCGCGGCCAGCCCGCGGACGTGGCGCGGGCCTTCGCGGTAGGCGCGTACCGTCGGGCCGTCCAGCCCGAGCGTGCGGCGCAGGCCCAGGCGGATCAGCGGCGCCACCGGCCCCGCGACGGCCGCGATGCCCTCGATCAGCGGCCCGGCCTCGTTGACCACCGTCCCGGCGAGCAGCGGGACGCCCGGCGCGCGGCCAGCGCTCACGACCGGGTCGGCCGGCAGGAACTCGGTGCCGTGCACCCCGCGGAACGGGCTGAGCAGCAGCGCCCGGCGATCGCCGCGGACCAGGCCCAGCGCGTACCGCTTCAACGCCTTGAACGACGCCGCCGCCGTGCGCTCGAGGCTGACCGCCGACAGTCCCGCCACGGTCGGCGCGACCCCGAGGTCGCGCGCGACCTGGCGTGTCACACGGAAAGCCTCCTCGGCGTCCACCGAGGCCATCGGGCACCCGCTCTGGGCGATCGCCCCGGCGAACGCGCCGCGGGAAGCGGGCAGCGCGAGGTGGTTCAGCACGCTGACTCCCCCACCGGACTGCCCGAAGATCGTCACGCGCGACGGATCCCCGCCGAACGCCGCGATGTTGCGCTGCACCCACGCGAGCGCCGCCGACTGGTCGCGCAGCCCGAGGTTGTCGTGGCCCTCGCCGAGGTACAGGAAGCCGTCGATGCCCAGCCGGTAGTTGATGCCGACGTGCACGACACCGTCACGCGCGAAGTTCTTGCCGCTGTAGCCGGGCAGCGACCCGGCGCCGTAGATGTACCCGCCGCCGTGGATGTGCACCATCACGGGCAAACCCGCGCGGCCGGGATCCGGCGTCCACACCTCGAGGGTCAGGCAGTCCTCGCCGATCTCGGTCGCCGCGTAGATCGCGCCGAGCGGGTTCTCCTCCACCGGCTGCGGCGGGACCGGCCCGGGCTCGGTCGCGTCGCGGACGCCGTCCCAGTCTTCGGCCGGCTGCGGCGGCAGAAACCGTCGCGACCCGAACGGCGGTGCGGCATAAGGGATGTTACGAAACCAGTGCAGCCCGTCGGCTTCGAGGCCTTCGACCATTCCGTGCTCGGTACGGACCCGCGGAGAAGCGACGCTCGTCATGTCCGCAGCCTTCCGGCTCCGGAGGAAATAGTCAAGCCGTACTAGTTACGCGTCCAAGATGCGGTGTGCCAGCCGCTTCCACGTCGCGAGGTTCGGGTCGCTCCGGTGGTCGCGCGGCTCGAAGGTGTAGGTCAGGGCGACGCCGCGCATGCTCGCCACCAGCACGGGCACGAGATCGGCGAAGCCGGGGTGCGCGACGTGCTCCGGCCCGAACAGATCGGTGATGAGCCCGCGGATGTGGCCGCCCAGCTCGTGCTCCCGCGGCCGCAGTGCTTCCGCGAGCTGCGGGTTGTGCTGCGCCGCGGCCCACAGCTGCAGGGCGGCCTTGAACAGCGGGCCGTGGAAGGTCAGCCAGATCTGCTCGACGGCGTCGTCGATCGTGCCGGCCGCCCGCGGGATGTCGATCCCGTCGACGCGCTGGATCGCCAGGTGCTGCACCGCGGCGATCAGCAGGTCGTCGCGCGAGGGGAACTGGTGCAGCAGGCTGCCGCGCGAGACGCCCGCGCGTTCCTGGATGCGCGACGTCGTCGTCGCGGCGTAGCCGTCCTCGGCGAGGCAGGTGACCGCGGCGGCCAGGATGCGCTCGCGCGTGTCCCAGGCCCGCTTCTGCACGGGCAGCGAAGTGGCCATGCCGCAAGACTAGTACCGGGCGTTCGCGGCCAGCAGCCCGGCGATCTCGCCCCACAGCGGCTCGGGCAGCTCGTGACCCATGCCGGGGAAGATCGTGAGCGTCGAGCCCGGGATGACCTCGTGCAGCCGGGTGGACGCCGCCGGGTCGACGAGCTGGTCGCTGTCGCCCGCCAGGATCGCCGTGGGTACTCGCAGCGAGCGGAGCACCTCGTCGTGGTCGGCCGTGGCGAGCAACGCCGACAGCTGCCGCGCCGGCCCGCCGGGATCCCAGCCCCGGTCCCAGATCTGCCCGGCCACCTCGGTGAGCCACGCGACGTCCTGGGGGTACGCGGTCGAGCGGCAGAACGCTTCGGCGGCCGGGTAGAAGGCGATGAACTCGTCGCGGGTCGCCGGAGCCGGCTCGCTCAGCCGTCCGGTGATCTCGTCCCGGCCGCGGAAGTACCGCAGCGACGGCGCGGTGTAGACGAGCCCCAGCGACCGCACCCGGTCCGGGTGGCGCAGCGCGAGCTCCTGTGCGACCATCCCGCCCATCGACTGCCCGGCGACGTGGGCCGAGCCGAGGCCGAGCCCGTCGAGCAACGCCGCGGTGTCGTCCGCGAGGTCACCCAGGTCGTACCCGCCTTCGGGGTAGCGCTGGGACTGCCCGACGTCGCGGTTGTCGAAGCGGATGACGCGGAAACCTTCGCGCACTACCGCCTCACAGAAGCCGGGCCGCCAGCCCAGCAGCTGGGCGCTGTAGCCCTGGATGAGCACCAGCGGCGGCAGGTCCGCGTCGCCGAAGGAGTCCCAGGCGATGCGGGCACCCGCGGGCGTGGTCACGAACGGCATGGCTCGGCTCCGGCGTCCGTGAGGATCGCGTGCACGACGGCGGCGAGGTTGGTGTTGGCCGAGGTGTACCGGGCGATGTGCGGGGTGCGCAGCAGGTCGTTGACGACCTTGAGGCCGATCTGCACGCGCAGCCGGGCGGCCGCCGGCTCGATGCCGGGCGAGATCTCCTGGGCCAGTGCGATCCACTCGGCCGCGTACTCCCGTTGCGCTCCCAGGGTTTCCGCCTCAACCTCACGCTCTCCCGAGCGGCCGACCTCCAGGGAACCCCACTCCCGCGAATGCTCCACATAGGACTGGGTCACCAGCCGCAGCGCGTCGTCCGGGGTGCTCGCGCGGGCGAACGCGGCGTCCAGGCTGATCCACAGGTAGTGCGTGCCGCGTTCGTAGACCGCGCGCAGCAGGTCGGCCTTGCTCTTGAAGTAGCCGTACAGGTTCGGGCCGGTGACGTCGGCGGCCGCGCCGATGCCGGCCATCGACGTCTCCTGGTAGCCCTGGGTCGCGAACTGCTGCGCGGCCGCCAGCAGCAGCCGTTCGCGGCGGGACACCGGAGTCCGCCCGGTGCCCGGCGCGTACCGGGCCGAGCCGGTCGGGCCGACGGGCGCCGACGCGATGGCGAGCAGCGCGGCCCGGACGGCGACGCGGCGGTGCGCCGGCGTGGCGTGGATGGTGCTGGTGCCCAGGCACGCGAGCGCGGACTGCATCGCCCAGACGAGCAGCTCCTCGTTGCCCTCGTCCAGGTCGTCGCGGTGTGCCCGCAGGACGCGCGGGAACTGTGCGGCCCAGGCTCGCATCGTGTCCACGTACTTGCGCCGCAGCCCGGGTTCGGCGTAGCGCACCTCGCGGTCCCACAGGTCGGCGATGTGGGGGTGCGGCGTGACGAGGTCGATCGCCTCGTCGACCGCGGGTTCGAGCGCGGTCTCGGTGATGGTCCGGTCGAAGCCGGCGAAGCTCTCCCGCAGCACCGCGTCCAGCAGGTCGCTCTTGGTGGCGAAGTGCCGGTACAGCGCCCCGGCCGTGATGCCGACCCGCTCGGCGAGCGCGGTCATCGTGACGTTCGGGTAGCCGAGCTCGACGATCAGCTCGCACGCCTGCAGGACGATCTGCCGCTTGCGGTCCTTGGGCCGACGGCGCGGTGGCTCGGCACTCACCCCTGCCTGCCTCCTCCGGCCGTCGCGCGCAGCTCCAGCTTGAGGATCTTACCGGCGGCCGACATCGGGAACCGCGTCACGACCTCCAGGCTGCGCGGGCACTTGTACCCGGCGATCTCCCGCTTGCAGAACTCCCGGAGCTCTTCGAGCGTCAGCGTCGCGTCCGGGACCAGGCCGACGACGGCGTGCACGCGCTCGCCCCACCGGTCGTCGGGCACGCCGATCACCGCGACCTGCGCGACCGCCGGGTGCTTGGCGACGGCGTTCTCCACCTCGATGGAGTACACGTTCTCGCCCCCGCTGATGATCATGTCCTTGATCCGGTCGACGATGTAGACGTACCCCCGCTCGTCCATGTAGCCGCCGTCGCCGGTGTGCATCCAGCCGCCCCGCACCGCTTCGGCGGTTTCCTTCGGCTTCTTCCAGTAGCCGAGCATGACGTGGTCGCCGGCGACGACGACCTCGCCGACCGTGCCGCGCGGCACCTCTTCGTCGAACGGGTCCACGATCCGCACCCGCGCGTACGGGGTGGCCCGGCCGGCCGCGCGGCGCAGCACCGGGTCGTCGTGGTCCTCGTCGACCAGGAACGTCGTCGACGGCGACAGCTCGGTCATGCCGTAGGCCTGCAGGAACCGCGCCGAGGCGAACACTTCGCGGGCCCGGCCGAGCACCGCCTCCGAGATCGGGGAAGCGCCGTAGATCACCAGCTCCAGGCTGCTGAGATCGTGCGCCCCCGCCTCCGGGTGGTCCACGACCAGCTGGATCATCGTGGGCACCAGCAGGATCTGCTTCGCGCCGTGCCGGGCGATCGCGCGCAGCACGCCCACGGGCTCGAACGCTGGGAGCGGCACAGTCGTCATGTCGACCAGCATCCCGGCCACCCACGCGCCGAACCCGGCCATGTGGAACGCCGGGGCGACCAGGATGGCCGCGCCGCCGTGCGGGACCTGGCTCTGCGCCACCAGCATGCCCATCGCCGCGGTCATGATCTGGCGGTGGCCCAGCATGACGCCCTTGGGGAACCCGGTCGTCCCGCCCGTGTAGAAGATGCCCAGCAGCGCGTCACCCCGGCGGTGCGCGTCCTCGACCGGCTCGGCGGCCAGCAGCTCGCTCCACGGGACCGCCCCGGGAAGCTCATCTTCTCCACAGTGGACGATCGTGCGCAGTGCCGGCGCGAGCGCCCGCAGCTCGTCGACGATGCCGGCGAACGGGTCGTCGACGAACAGCACCGAGACGTCGGCTTCCTCGAGCGAGTAGGCGATTTCCTTGACGCTCCAGCGGGTGTTCACCGGCACGACGACCGCGTCGGCCCAGGCGATGCCCAGCACGATCTGGCAGAACCGGTCCGTGTTCGGCGCCAGCAAGCCGACCCGGTCGTCCTTGCCGACGCCGAGCGCCTTCAGGCCGCCGGCGACGCGCGAGACGATGTCGCAGGTCTCGCGGACCGTCGTCCGGCGCTCGCCGTAGACGGTGAACAGCTCGCCGGGTCGTTGCTGCACCGCCCGGTGCAGCGGTTGGGTCAGGTACATGGCCGCTCCTTTGCGACGTCGGTGAAACCTGCGAAACCTCTTACGACTCCCAGCCTCCGCCGGTGACGATGATCTGCCCGCTCACGTAGTCGGCCTCCGGGTAGGTCAGCATGACGACCGAGCCGGCCGCTTCCTCGGGCGTACCCGGCCGGCCCAGCGGGATCAGGGACTTCGCCGCTTCGAGGATCCGCGGGCTCACCCCCACCTTGATCTCCTGGCCTTCGATGTCGATCGTCGAGGTGCCGTCGGCCGGCGCCGCGGTGAGCCGGGTTTCGATGAAGCCGAACGCGACCGCGTTGACGTTCACCCGGTAGCGGCCCCATTCCTTGGCGAGGGTCTTGGTCAGGCCGATGATCGCCGACTTCGCCGAGGAGTAGTTGACCTGGCCGGGGTTGCCGGAAAGCCCGGCGACCGAAGAGATGTTGACGACCTTGCGGTGCACCGCGAGCCCGGCGGCCGCCTCCGCCTTGGCCGCCGCGCTGATCACCGGCTGCGCCGCGCGCAGGATCCGGAAGGGTGCCTTCACGTGGACGTCGTGGATCGCGTCCCACTGCTCGTCGGTCATCTTCTGGATCACCGAGTCCCAGGTGTAGCCGGCGTTGTTGATGACGATGTCGAGGCCGCCGAAGGTGTCGGTGGCGGTGCGCACGAACCGCTCGGCGAAGTCCGGCGCGGTGACGCTGCCCGGGCAGGCGACCGCGTTGCCGCCGGCGCCGGTGAGCTCGGTGACGACTTCGGCCGCCGGCGCGCTGTCGAGGTCGTTCACCACGACGTTGGCGCCCTCGGCCGCGAGCTTCACCGCGATGGCCCGGCCGATGCCGCGGCCCGCGCCGGTGACGATGGCGGTCTTCCCGTCGAGCTTTCCCACTGGTGCCGGCCCTTTCAGTCGATCGCGACGACGGCGTGGCCGCGCAGCGTGGTGGTGCCGTCGTCGAGGTCGACGGCGAGGTCGAGGGTGGCCCGCCGTTCGCCGGCCACGTCGTCGATCGACACGACCCGCGCGTGGCAGACCGGCCGCGCCGCGACGGGCGTGATGGCGACGAACCGGACGCCGTAGGAGCGCAGCCGCTCTTGCGGCGCGATGCCGGTGAGCAGCCGCGCGAGGTAGGCCATCGAGAGCATCCCGTGGGCGAACACGTCGTCGAGCCCCGCGGACTTCGCGACGTCGAGGTCGAGGTGGATCGGGTTGTGGTCGCCCGAGCCGCCGGCGAACAACGCCAGCGTGGTGCGCGAGATCGGCTCGATCGGCAGGGGATCGAACTCGTGGCCGGCGGTCCAGGTCGTCACGCGGTCACCTCGGCGGGCCGGCGGATCGCGGTGGTGCCGATCGCGTCGGCGACCGGCTGTCCGTGCCGACC
Source organism: Amycolatopsis ponsaeliensis (assembly GCF_030182635.1). Taxonomy (NCBI): domain Bacteria; kingdom Bacillati; phylum Actinomycetota; class Actinomycetes; order Pseudonocardiales; family Pseudonocardiaceae; genus Amycolatopsis; species Amycolatopsis ponsaeliensis. The sequence goes on along the minus strand of NZ_JAPZLD010000014.1, from coordinate 180,903 downwards.
GGTGATGGTCGTGGTGGTGACCAGGAACTCCAGCGCGCCGCCCCGCTTGGCGTAGACGTCGGTGATCCGCGCGGTCGCGGTCAGCTCGTCGCCGGCGTGGGCCACGCGGTGGTAGACGAACTCCTGCTCGCCGTGGAGCACGGTGCGCAGGTCGACGCCGAGGTCGGTCAGCCAGGTGAACGGGTCGGCGGTTTCGAGGCTCACCGCGAAGAAGAACGTCGGCGGCACGGGCAGATCCGGGTGCCCGGCGGCCCTCGCGGCGTCGAAGTCGGTGTAGACCGGATCGGTCTGGCCGGTCGCCTTGGCGAACAGCCGCAGCCGGCTGCGGGAGACGAGCAGGGTCCGCGTGCCGGTTTCGCGTCCGATGTGGACTCGGTCGATCGGCATCTCAGGCCCTTTCGTACAGGGTGACCACGCACGCGCCGCCGAGGCCCAGGTTGTGCTGCAGGGCGACGGTCACGTCGTCGACCTGGCGGTCTCCCGCTTGCCCGCGCAGCTGCCAGACCAGTTCGGCGCACTGCGCGAGCCCGGTGGCCCCGAGCGGGTGCCCCTTGGACAGCAGGCCGCCCGAGGGGTTGGTCACCACCCGGCCGCCGTAGGTGTTGTCGCCGGCCAGGACGAACTTCTCCGCAGTGCCCGCCGGGGTGAGACCGAGGGCTTCGTACGTCAGGAACTCGTTGGTGGTGAAGCAGTCGTGCAGCTCCACCACCCGGAGGTCCTCGGGCCCGACGCCGGATGCCTCGTAGACGTCGTTCGCGGCCTTGACGGTCATGTCGTAGCCGACGACCTGGCGCATGTCGCGGGCTTCGAACGTGCTCGGCGTGTCGGTCACCAGTGACTGGGCCTTGATCCGCACCCCGCCGGCCACGCCGTGCGCGCGGGCGAACTCCGGCGTGCACACGATCGCCGCGGCGGCGCCGCAGGTGGGCGGGCAGCACTGCAGGCGGGTGAGCGGGCCGTGGACGACCGGGGAGTTCAGCACGTCGTCGAGGGTGATCGGGTCGCGGAAGACCGCGTACGGGTTGTTCGCCGCGTGCCGGCGTGCCTTCACGGAGATCCGGGCGAAGACGGCCGGGTCGGTCCCGTATTCGTCCACATAGGCCTGTCCGGCACCGCCGAAGAGCTGCGCGGCCTGCGGCGCCTGCTCGTCCTGTCCCTGGATCTCCCGCTGGGCGTCGTCGTGCCGGGCCAGCGGCGACACGCGGTCGGTGTAGACGCTCGAGAGCGCGCCCGGGGTCATCTGCTCGAAGCCCAGGGCGAGCGCGCAGTCGACCACGCCGCTCGCGACCGCCTGCCGGGCCAGGAACAGCGCCGAAGAGCCGGTCGAGCAGTTGTTGTTGACGTTGACGACCGGGATCCCGGTCAGGCCGACGCCGTACAGCACGGCCTGGCCGCAGGTTGAATCGCCGTATACATAGCCGGCGTAGGCCTGGCCGATGGAGTGGTAGCCGAGTCCCGCGTCCGCCAGCGCGGCCCGCACGGCGGCCTCCCCGAGCTCGACGTAGCTGCCACTTTCCCGGGGCTTGGCGAACGGAACCATCCCCACCCCCGCGACGACGACGTCGGTCACGACCGCTCCCTTCCGTCCGATGACAGTGAACAGAGACTTACTTGTCATTCACTTAATGTCAAGGGAGAAGGCGCTTGAGCTGCGGTTCAGCCAGCTCATCGTGGATAAATTAGTCTGAACTGACTAGTGTGCGACCGGTTCCACCAGCACCGCATCCGGGTCCTGCGGGTCGTACCGCACGGTCACCGTCGAGCCGCGCGACGGCGACTGGAACAACGACGTCACCATCGTCGCCACCACCGTGCGCTCCCCCGTCTCCGTCGCGAACCGGACGTGGACGACGAACCGCGGGTTGCCCATCAGCCAGACGTTGGTGAACTCGACGTGCACCACGTGCCCGGTGACGCGCCGCCCCCGCTGCCGCAGCGCCTCCGCGCGGTCGTCCGCCTCCGCCTCGCGCAGGAACGCCCGCAGCAGCACCACGATCAGCACCAGCGCGACCAGCCCGGCCACCGCCGGAACCAGGTACGGCTCGTAGTAGACGACCCAGTCCACGTCGGACCAGGGCTCCGCCCGGCCGTCGAGGAACGGCAGCCGCTGCCCCACCGACTCCGGCGGGGTCCACGACGGGATCGCGACGCCGCCGCCCAGCGCCACGCCCAGCGCGGCCGCCAGCGAGCTCGCCCGGAAGCCGATCCCGAGGCGGCTCAGCGACAGTCCCGCGTCCCACAGCATCGCGAACCCCAGCGACGACGCCACCGTGACCGCCACGCTGAAGAACAGCACCAGGGAGACCGCCGGGCCCGCGTCGGCCCCCCACGCGTCGACGCGGTTCAGCGACATCAGCCGGAAGCCGTCCAGCATCCCGAGCGACCCGGACCAGCCCGCGGCGGCCCACGCGAGAGTCGTCGGAATCCCGAGCAACCACAGCCGCCGCCCGGCCCGGCGGTCCGGCCGAGGCGGGTCCACGAGCCCGGGAACGAATCCGAACACCGCGGCCGCCTAGTCGATCGGGCCGAACACGGCGACCTTCGCCGGGTCGGCCGGGTCGACGCGGGCCTCGTGCCGGGTGCCGGGCGCGTACTGCTGGATCGTCGCCTGCGGCGCGATCAGCCGGGTCACCGTCCGGTAGGGGGTGCCGCCGGCGCGGGTGACCTCCAGCGTCGCCGTGTACTGGGCCTGCCCGGCGATCGTCCGGCCGGTCGGCTCCAAGGCGCGGATCACCAGCGTGGCCGGCTCGCACGTGTCGTACAGCCGCCGCAGTTCGGTGCCGTAGGCCTGCAGTTCCTGCTGCTGGCGCAGCTGCTCCTCCGGCGGGAGCGCCATGAACGCCGCCATGTCCGGGTCGGCGGCCAGGCCCCGCAACGCCTGTGCGGCCAGCTGCGGCGTCGGCAGCTGCGGGGTGATGTCGTACCCCTGCGCCGCCGCGGCCTGCCGGAACTGCTCCGCGTGCTGCCGGAAGTCCTGCTCGCCGCGGGCCATGCCCTGCTGCGTGGCCTCGTTGACCTTCTCGCGGATCTTCTTGAACATCGGTCCCGCCCTTCGCTGTGTGGTGTGCACACAGCTTCCGGCGGGCCGGCCGCTACCGAACCCAGGTTTGCCCGTCGTCGGAGGCATCGAGGCAGGTCAGCGCCGCCCAGAAGACCGGCGAGCGAGCCGGCTCGGCCCGTTCGCGCCACCGCGCGAGCCGGCTCCGCTGCCACGCGCAGATCTCGGCGACCGGGTCGTCGCCGGCCAGCGCCGTGTCGACGGCGATCACCAGCTCGGCCATCGGGTCCGCGCCCGGCACCGCCGCCGACGTCGGCAGCGCCCACACCGTCGCGGCCACCAGCCGGGCCCCGGCCGCCACAGCCGCGAGCAGCACGCCGAACGGCTCGGCCAGGCCGAAGTCGCTCGCGCTGGCACAGCCGATCAGGGCCACCCGCGCCGGCATCGCGTCCACTTCGGACAGTGCGAGGTCCGCGGCGGTGAAGGGCCGGTGCGCGCCGATCGGCTCGGCCGTGCCGGGCAGCTCGGCCGCACAGGACAGGTGCAGCGCGGTCTGCGCGCCGTGGTCGTCACGGACCCGGCTGACGTGCCCCACGAACACCAGTCGCGAGCAGGGCTCGGCCAGCAGCCGCGCGAGCAGCCGCCGGTCGGTGTCGGTGCGCCGGACCAGGTCGAGGCCTCGCGCGGCGGACGGCCGGACCGGGCCGTCGGCGAGCCGCGCGTCCAGGTGGCGGATCAGCGGCGACGCCGCGTCCTGCTTGCCGAGCACCGAGCCCAGCTCGCCGAACGCGCTCTGGCCGGGGATCCGCGGGTCGAGCAGGTAGACGGGCGGCCCGGGCGGTGCCGGGGGACGGCGCGGGATCCCGATGGGGGCCAGCAGCGAGACGTCGGCGACGTCGAGGACGCGCTCGTCGCTGTCGAAGCACCTGCCTTCCTCGCCCGGGTCGAGCGCGCGGTCCGGGCGCCGGTCGGGCAGCGCGACCAGCCCCCACGGCACCGCGGCGAGGCTCGGCGACGGCTGGACGCGCAGCAGCGGACGCCGTCCTCCGGCGGCGGCCTCCCGCAGGCGCGCGACGAGATCGGCCGGCAGCAGGTTGAGGCCGAGGACCCGGGCCAGCCGTTGTTCGCCGGCGAAGGCGGCCAGAGCCCGTCCGACGGCGTCGGGAACGCTCTCACCTTCGTGCGGCGTCGGGGACGCGGCGTCCAGGTACTCGCGCGCCGTCGCGACGAGGGCGGCGTCGACCGGGTGGGTGTGGACGGTGTCGAGGTCGCCGGCGGTCCGCCAGGTGAGGTAGGTGTGCCCGGCGTCGGCGTACCGCAGGAGGAACGTCTCCCTTTCGGTCACCGGCCAGGTGCACACCGCCGGGGTTTCCGGCCGCGCCGAGCGATACCGCTCGGCGGCGACGTCGAGCCAGCGGTCGAGTTCCATCGGCGAGTCCGGGGACCACCGCAGGGCGGGCGGCGGCGCCAGGCGCAGCGGCAGCGACGACGTGACGGTGCCCAGCGCGGCGAGCGGAAGGCGGTCGCTGGCGGGCGCCACCTCGAGCGCGGGAACCGTCCCGGTCAGTTCGACGGGCGCTGCCCCGCCCCCGGTGTAGGCGCCGACGGCACAGGTGCGTTCGACCAGCTCCGCCGCCAGTCTCGGCTCCCGCAGCCGGGCCAGCACCGCCATCAGCAGTTCGGTCGCCGGCCCCGCGACGTCGCGCGCCCACGCCGTGCGGGCCCGCGGCGACGAGAACTCGAACCGGTAGTCCGCCGCCGCGAGCGCCAGTGGCAACAGCAAGTCGAGCAACGCGCGCAGGTCGTCGCCGCGCGCGTAGCCGATCGTGGCCGCGACGAAGTCCGTGTGCAGGCACTCCAGCCACTCGCCGGACGCGCGCGCCGATTCCCGCGCTCGCGTCGCGTGCTCCTCGGCCGTCGCCCAGTCGCCTTCCGCCGCGGCGCACCGGGCCAGCGCCACGTCGAGCCGGCGCAGACCGGGCCTATCGTCGTGGGCGGTCCGGATCTTGCCCGCGTGCTCGAACTGGTCCCGCGCCTGCCGGACGTCGCCGCCGAGCAGCAGCAACGTCCCCAGCGCGTGACTCGCCTCCGCGACGTCGCCGGTCGCGCCCGCCGCCGCGAGCTCGTCGCGGGCGGCGACGATCGCCGCGACCGCACCCGGGAAGTCGCCGGCCGACGCACGGTCCGCCGCCAGGTCGATGGCGTACTTGGCGGCGTGGTCCGCGGTGAGCCGGACCAGGTCGGCGCGCGCGTCGGCGTCTTGACCGCCCGCGCGGCGAAGGCGGGCGCGTTCGGCCTGGGCCATCGCCCGCAGGGAAGCCACCCGGTCGCCGTCCCCGGCGTCCAGCGCTCCCAGGATCTTCTCGAGCGCGGTCAGCGCCCCGGCCGGGTCGCCGGCGGCCACCTGGACACGCACCTCGAAGATCCGCAGCTCCAGCTCGTCGGTGCCGTGCGGGTCGAGCAGCTCGGGCGGGTACTGCTCCGGGCCGGCCGCCTTCCGCAGGGCCGCCCGGTGCCGCTGTCCCGCGATCAGCTCGCGGGCCCGCGCGAGGTCACCCTCCTCGGTGAACAGGGAGATCAGCACGCGATCGGCCACCTCGCGGGAGCCTTCGATCATCCGCAGCTCGGCGTACTGTCCGAAGTGGACGGCGGCTTTCGCGCTCATCGGAAAGGCGGCCAGGACGGCTTCGGCGCACTGCCGGGCGTTGCGCAGATCGCCTGCGGAGTAGCAAACACCTGCCAGGTCGCTGACGGCGGCGAGTTCGAAGTCGCTCCGGTCGAGCCGCTGCGCGAGCTGCCGCAGCCGACTGTAAGCCCGGTGTGCGCCGGCGATGTCCCGCGCCGCGGCGAGCCTTTTGGCCTCCTGCTGGACTTCGACGGCTTCGCCGAGCAGCCGCTGGTACTCGGCCTCGGTGAGCGAGCACGCGGGAAGTTCGCCGTAGGACGCCGGGTCCAGACCGAAGTGCTCGGCGACGCACCGGCAGTTGTAGCCGTGCGAACTCGCCCCGGTCAGCTCGTCCGGCACCGGCCGATCCGGTGGGTGCAGCGGCGGCGGCATTCCGACGAGCACGTCAGAACTCCCCGTCGGTGGCCGCGCGCTCGGCCAGCGTCCGGGCCTCCGGGGGCAGCGCTTCGCGCGCCCGCACGAGCGAAACCACCTCGGCCCGGTCAGCCTCGGTCGTCCCGCTGACGTCCTCGGCCGTCACGCCGACGATGAGTCCGAAGTGGACGGAAGGCGCGGTGGCCAGGTCGACGGCACCGGCGAACCGCCCGGCACCCAGGTGCAGGGGAACCTCCGCGACCACCTCGCCGTCACGGGTCGCGAAGGCGGACAGCGTCGCGTCGGCGAACGCCCCGGCGACCTCGACCTCGAGCCGGGTGGCCGTGGGCGCCGCGACGACCCGCCAGGTCACGGTGTTCTCCGCGGCGTCGAGGACCCCTGGCGGCACCCGCGCCCAGTCGACGCTCGCCCGTCCCTCGGCCACGACGCCCTCTTCGGACGCGCCGGATCCGGCTCCCGCGGCCAGGGCGTACGCGCGCTGCCCTGGCATCACGGCGGCTGCCAGCCCGGACGCGGCTTCGGCGCGCACGACGTCGTCCTGGTCGTCGAACCAGGCCGACAGCCTCCGGCACCGGTCCCGGACCTCGTCGGCGACCGCCGTCACGGCGAGCCCTTCGACAGCCGCGTCGAACAGTTCCCCCGGCGTGGCTTCGAAACCGTCGAGCATCCCTTCGGCCACGTTCTCGACCGTCGCGGTCGCGACGGCGGCTTCGAGGTCGAGCAGCGCCGGGTCCAGGGCCGGAACCCCGAGCGCCGCGCTCGCGGGCCACCACCGGCGGGCCCACAGCAGCAGCGCGAGGGTGGCCAGCTCGGGCCGGGCGGGGACGTCGACGTGGCCGGACGTGAGGGCGTCGAGAGCGTTCTCGGCGCCGACGAGCCGGGTCAGCCACGGTTCCGCGGCCGCGGCGTCGGTGAGTTCGACCCGCATCGAGCCGGGCACGCCGGCGAGCAGATCGGCCAGGGCGAAGCGGACGAGGCCGCCGTCCGCCGCGACGACGGGGGCGTGCACCGGGTGCGTCACGAGACGGCCTCCAGGTCCGGCAGGCGGGCCACGAGTGCGCGCCGCACCTTCGTCCGCAGGTCCAGCGAGGTCGACCGGACGACGCCGGTGACGAGGTCACGCACGTCCGCGGCGTCGGCGGGGAGGTCACCGCGCACGTCGAAGCCGTGCAGGCGGATCCACAGCCGGCCGAGGAACTGCTTCCCGAACTCCCGCAGCTCGCGCACCAGTTCGGCGTCGGGCCGCGGGGTGAGCGGCGTGGTGCCGGCCAGCGCCCGGCGCGCGTGGAGCACGTACCCCTCGCGCGCGACCTGGGCGTTGAGCTGCCGCGCGAAGGCCGGCGCGGATCCGGGCGCGACGCCGTCGAGCGGCCGGAGGGCGGGTGCGAGGACGACCCCGAGCGCGAAGCAGGTGGCCAGGGCAGGCAGGCCGAGCCCGAACCCCGCCACGACGCGGCGGGCTTCGTCGGCGACGAGGTCGGCGACGTCACCCCGGTCGCCGGCGGGGAGGCGTCGCAGGGTGGCGCGCACCCGCCGTTCGACGCTGCGTTCGAGGAGTTCGGGGCCGGCTTCGTCCTGCCGGCGCAGCGGCGGGACGGCGGTGCGATCCCCGCGCTGCAGACCGAGATCCGGAGCCGGCGAGCCGGAAACAGCTTCGGCGGCCCGGGCCAGCGCGCGGGCGCCTCCGGGCTGACGCAGCGCGAGGCCCAGCGCGTGTCCCGCGGCGGATCCGGCCCGCCACGCGGCATCGGTGAGGGTGTCGACGAACGCGGCGAGCAGCACCACGGCGTCGTCCGGCGCGAGACCGGCGTCGGCGTGCCAGCGGCGGTGCAGCCCGGCGGTCAGGTCCGCGGCCGCCCGGGGATCGGCGAGATACGCGGTCAGCTGCGCGACGCCGGCTTCGTCGCCTTCGCCGTGCAGCTCGCGCAACGCGGACGCGGCGGTCTCCGGCGCTTCCGGTCCCGGCATGCCGAAGCTCGTCGCCAGCTCGTACGCCAAGGGGAAGCAGACGTCCTGGACGTTGCCCGCGGTGATGCGCAGGACCCGGCGCTGCCGCTTCAGGTGCACGAACCACGCGGCAGTGGCCCGCAACCGCGGCGCGTCGGCGAGGAGCAGCCCGGTGAGCTCACTCGCCGCAGCGGGTTCCAGCAGCGGCCGGCCCAGCTTCGGCCGCGCCGCGGTGCGGACCACGAGCGGGTCGATGATCTTCTTGACGGTGCGGGTCAGCGGGCCGCCGTCCGCGGCCGACAGGACCTCTACCCCGGGGATCCGGTGCCACGCCGCCTCGAGCACGGCCGAGCGCAGCCGGGGCTTGCCCGATCCCGTCACCGCCACCCCTCCTCCGAAAGCACCTTACGTGCCTTACTGAGGGCCGTTGGTCAGCGAGAGGTTGAACGCGTAGCGGGACGCGCGGTAGACGTGCCAGCCGTACTCGACCACGCGGCCGGTGTCGTCGTACGTCGTGCGCTGCATGGTCAGCAGGGCCGCACCCGGCTCCTCGTCCAGCGGCTCCGCGTCCTCTTCGGTCGCCAGCCGGGCGCCGATGTGCTGCTCCGCCGCGTGCAGGCGGACCCCGGCCGAGCGCAGCAGCTGGTAGAGGCCCTTGTCTCGCAGTTCCTCGTCCGTCGGGTCGATGACGCCGTCGGGCAGGTAGTTGTTCATCAGGGCGAGTGGCTCGCCGTCGGTCGAGCGGATGCGGGTCAGCCGCCGCACCCGCGTCAGGCCCGGGGCCTCCAGCAGCTCGGCCACCTCGGCGCCGGCGTCCTCCACGCTGTTGGCCAGCACCACCGACTCCGGCTTGCCGCCGAGCCCGGCGAGGTCGTCGAACAGGCTGCTCAGGCGCAGCGGCCGCGCCACCTTGGTCCGGACGACCTGGGTGCCGACACCGCGCCGCCGCACGAGCAGGCCCTGGTTGACCAGCGTCTGGATCGCCTGGCGGACGGTCGGGCGCGACAGCCGCAGGCTCGCCGCCAGGTCCACCTCGTTGCCCAGCCGGGCGCCCGCGGGCAGGCGGCCGTCCTCGATCGCGGCGTGCAGCTGCTGGGAGACCTGGTGGTACAGCGGCTGCGGGCTGCCGGGGTCCAGCACGATCTCCCGGCCGGGATCCCAGGCCGGGTACGTGACGTCCACGCGGGACGGCGGCGGCGGGGTGCTCATCACCGGAAGCCTACCGCCACCCGGCCGGATGACCTTATGTCCATATGTCTTGACAAAGTCTGCCGGACGCTGGCATCGTCGATCGCGTGACGGAAATGGTGCGGCGCATCGTCGCCAAGCGAGTGCACGACCCGGGCGCGGTCGCCGAGGCGGCCGCGAGCCGCGTGCGGGCCAAGTCGCCGTTCAACGACAAGGGCCGCGCGATGATCATCGCCGCGGACCACCCCGCCCGCGGCGCCCTCGCCGTCGGCGGCGACCCCACGGCGATGGCGAACCGGGGCGAACTGCTGGAGCGGCTGTGCCTCGCGCTCGAACGACCCGGCGTCACCGGCGTGCTGGGCACCGCGGACGTCCTCGACGACCTGCTGCTGCTCGGCGTGCTCGACGGCAAGACGGTCATCGGGTCGATGAACCGCACCGGGCTGGCCGGGTCGAGCTTCGAGATCGACGACCGCTTCGCCTGCTACGACGCCGAAGCGATCGAACGGATGCGGTTCGACGGCGGCAAGACCCTCACCCGGATCTGCCTCGACGACCCGGCCACGCCAGGCGTCCTGGAGAACACCGCGAAGGCGGTCAACGAGCTGGCCGACCGCAAGCTCGTCGCGATGGTCGAGCCGTTCCTGTCGGCCTGGACCGACGGACGCCTCAAGAACGACCTCTCCCCCGACGCCGTCATCAAGTCGATCACGATCGCCGCCGGGCTCGGCCGCTCGTCGGCCTACACCTGGCTCAAGCTCCCCGTGGTGGACGAGATGGAGCGCGTACTCGCGTCGTCGACCCTGCCGGCCGTCCTGCTCGGCGGTGAAGTCACCGACCCGGACGCGGCCTTCGCGGCGTGGCAACGCGCGCTCACCCAGCCGACCGTGCAAGGCCTGGTCGTCGGACGCTCGCTGCTCTACCCGCACGACGGCGACGTCGCCAAGGCCGTCGACACTGCGGTGGGACTGTTGTGAACCCCCTCGCGCCACTACCTAGGAGCACCGTGACCACCATCGAACACTGGATCAACGGCACCGCCACGTCCGCCGGCTCGACCCGCACGGCGCCCGTCTACGACCCGGCCACCGGACAGCGGCAGGCGCAGGTCCTGCTCGCCGAAGCGTCCGATGTGGACACCGCGGTCGCGGCCGCGAGCAAGGCTTTCGAAGCGTGGGGTGACTCCTCGCTTTCCCAGCGCACCAAGGTGATGTTCGCCTTCCGCGAGCTGCTCGTGAAACACGAAGACGAGCTTGCCCGGATCATCTCGGGCGAACACGGCAAGGTCGTCGAGGACGCCCGCGGCGAGATCGTGCGCGGCCGCGAAGTCGTCGAGTACGCGTGCGGCATCGCCGACGCGCTCAAAGGCAGCTTCTCCGACCAGGTCTCCCGCGACGTCGACGTGCACGACTTCCGGCAGCCGCTCGGTGTCGTCGCCGGGATCACGCCGTTCAACTTCCCGATCATGGTCCCGCTGTGGATGCACCCGGTGGCGATCGCGACCGGCAACACGTTCGTCCTCAAGCCGAGCGAGCGCGACCCGTCGGCGTCGAACTTCGTCGCGCAGCTCTACGCCGAGGCCGGGCTGCCCGACGGCGTGTTCAACGTGGTGCACGGCGACAAGGTCGCGGTCGACGCGATCCTGGACCACCCGGACATCGCGGCGGTGTCGTTCGTCGGCTCGACCCCGATCGCCAAGTACGTGCACGAACGCGGGACCGCGGCCGGCAAGCGCGTCCAGGCTCTCGGCGGGGCGAAGAACCACGCGGTCGTCCTGCCGGACGCCGATCTGGAGTACGCCGCGAACCAGCTGACCGCCGCCGCGTTCGGCTCGGCCGGGCAGCGGTGCATGGCGATCTCGGTCGGCGTGGCCGTCGGCGCGGCCGGCGACAAGCTGGTCGAGATCCTCGAGCGCAAGGCCCGCGAGATCAAGGTCGGTCCCGGCGGCGACCCGGCCAGCGACATGGGCCCCGTGGTCACCGAGGCCGCCCGCGAGCGCGTGGTGAACGCCGTCGCGCGGGGCGCGGAGCAGGGCGCGTCGGTGGTGGTCGACGGCCGCGGGCTGACGGTCGACGGGTACGAGGAAGGCTTCTTCGTCGGGCCGTCGTTGCTGGACGACGTCACCACGGACATGCAGGCCTATCGGGAGGAGATCTTCGGCCCGGTGCTGGCGATCGTCCGCGCGGAGACCGTGGCCGAGGCGATCGCGATCATCAACGCCAACCCGTACGGCAACGGCACGGCGATCTTCACCGGCAGCGGCGAGGCGGCGCGCAAGTTCCAGCGCGAGGTCAAGGTCGGCATGATCGGCGTCAACGTGCCGATCCCGGTCCCGATGTCCTACTACTCCTTCGGCGGCTGGAAGGACTCCTTGATCGGCGACAGCCCCATCCACGGCCCGGCGGGCGTCAACTTCTACACACGCGCGAAGGTGGTCACGACGCGCTGGCCCCACACGACCACCCCGGCCGCGGCGTTCAACTTCCCGACCTCCAGCTGAACAAGCGTGCGGGGAGGTCGCGTGGGCCACCGGCACCTCGGTGGCCGTGCGAGCCGAACCCGGCGTACCGGGGGCGCCCGGGGCGGCGGATCCTGACGACCGCCGAACAGTTCGGCTTCCAGCCGGCCCAGCGCGTGCGCACACTGCGCGGCTGGTCCTCCCGCGCCGGCTCGTCGCCCGGTGGCCCCCGACACCCCAAAGGCCGCCGCAGTAACCGGAACACCCATCTCCGGTTTCCGGTACGGTGGGTGGCGGCACCGACGAAGGAGGCCACCGTGGGGTACCGAGGCCCGCTCCCGAAGAACACCGTCGACCGCGTCAACACGTGCGTCGGCTCGCTCCGGACGTCTCCGCGCTGGGGACGGCTGGTCCGCCGGCACCTCACGCAGGTCACCTACACGGGACGGCGGTCGGGCCGTTCGTTCAGCACCCCCGTCGGCTACCGGCGGGCCGGTGACGTCGTCACCATCGGCGTCCGGCTGCCCGACGCGAAGAAGTGGTGGCGCAACTTCACCGGCGACGGCGGCCCGCTGTCCCTCGAACTCGACGACACCGAGCGCACCGGCCACGCCGTCGCCCGGCGCGACGAGAAGGGCCGCGTCACCGTCACCGTCCGGCTCGACGAAGCCGAAACCGAAACTGCCTAGCGGGCCATCCCGTGCCAGAGCAGCTCGGCGAGACCCGCCGCGTCGCCGCGCCAGTCGCCGTTCGGGTCGAGCAGGAGCAACCCCGCCAGGCCGCGCAGCACCACCAGCGGGTCGAGGTCCGGTCGCACGGTCCCGGCCGACTCGTTGGCCTTCAGCAACGTCGAGACCGCGCCGACCATCGCTTCGTACGCGCTCGCCGGCAGCTCGCCGCGGGACGCGGTCGCGCGGCGCAGTGCGTCGGCCAGGCCCTTCTTGGTCATCATGTAGTGGGCCAGGTGGTCGGTGACCCACACCCGGAACGCCTCGTCCGCGGCGTGCTTCTCCAGCAGCACCGGCACGATGTCGACGATGTGCCGCACCTCCCGCTGGTACACCGCCAGGATCAGCGCCTCCGGCGTCGGGAAGTGCCGGTACACCGTGCCGACGCCGACCTCGGCCTGCTTCGCGATCGCGTTGAAGGAGACCTCGCCCGTGCGGGCCAGCGATTCCGCGGCGACAGCGAGGATGCGCTCGTGGTTGCGCCGGGTGTCCGCGCGCCGGGGGCTGACCGATCCCGTCGTCATCGTCCTCCCGCTCCTCGTGCCGTCCCGCCGAATCTAACCCAGAGCTGGAGCGGCTCCAGCATGTCCGGTTCGTTGCGAACCGGATTGTAATCCGCTAGCCTCGCGATCGGGTGAAGCGGATGAGTATCCGCTCCCCGTTCGCCGCCACCACCACCGTCAGGTACCCATCCGGACGAGCTGCGGAAAGAGACCAGTGGACATCTCACTCGAAGTCAACGGCAGTACCGAACACCTGGACGTCGATCCCGGTGTGACCCTCCTCGACGCGCTGCGCGAGCGCCTCGACGTCACCGGCCCGAAGAAGGGCTGCGACCGCGGGCAGTGCGGCGCCTGCACCGTGCACGTCGGCGGCCGGCCCGTGCTCTCGTGCCTCACCCTGGCCGCCACCGTCAAGCAGCCGGTCACCACCGTCGAAGGACTGTCCACAGAGGACCGGCTGCACCCGGTGCAGCAGGCGTTCGTCGACCAGGACGCCCTGCAGTGCGGGTTCTGCACCGCCGGGCAGGTCATGTCGGCGGTCGCCGCCGTCGAGCAGGACGTCGAGGACGTGCGGGAGTTCATGTCCGGCAACCTCTGCCGGTGCGCCGCCTACCCGAACATCGTCAAGGCCGTCGAGCAGGCGAGGCGGGCCGATGCGTCCCTTTGAGCTGACCGCCCCCACCACCGTCGACGACGCGCTCGCGACGCCCGGCACGTTCCTGGCCGGCGGGACGACGCTGGTCGACCTCATGAAGCTCGACGTCCTCACGCCCGAGCACGTCCTGGACATCAACCAGGTCCCGCTGCACGGCATCGACACGAGCGACGGCCTGCGCTTCGGCGCGCTGGAGCGGATGAGCGCCATCGCCGCGCACCCGCAGGTCTACCCCGCGATCTCGCGCGCGCTGCTGCTGAGCGCGTCGCAGCAGATCCGGAACATGGCCAGCATCGGCGGGAACCTGCTGCAGCGCACGCGCTGCTCGTACTTCCGCGACGTCGCCATGCCGTGCAACAAGCGCGAGCCCGGCAGCGGCTGCTCCGCGCTCGACGGCGCCAACCGCATGCACGCGATCCTCGGCACCAGCGACTCGTGCGTCGCCACGCACGCCAGTGACGTCGCCGTCGCCCTCGTCGCACTCGACGCGCGCCTGCAGCTGGCGAACGCCGAAGGCACCCGCGAAGTCGCCCTGCGCGACTTCTACCAGCTGCCCGGCGACACCCCGGCGCTGGAGAACGACCTGCGCCCCGGCGAGCTGATCACCGAGGTGGTCGTCCCGCGGCTCGACTGGGCCACGAACTCGACCTACGTCAAGGTGCGCGACCGGCAGTCCTACGAGTTCGCGCTGTGCTCCGCCGCCGTCGCCCTCGACGTGCGCGACGGGAAGATCGCCGACGCGCGGGTCGCGGCCGGCGGCGTCGGGACGGTGCCGTGGCACCTGCCCGCCGTCGAGGACGCCCTGCGCGGCGCCCCGGCGACCCAGGCTTCCTTCGAGGCCGCCGCGGCCGTGGCCGCCGACGGCGCGCGCCCGTTGTCCGACAACGGATTCAAGGCGTCACTGCTGAAGCGGACGATCGTCCGCGCCCTGCTCGAACTGACCGAGGGGAGCTCCCGATGATCACCCGGCTCGACGCGCCGCTGAAGGTCACCGGCGAGGCCAAGTACGGCGCCGACCACTCCTTCTCCGGCATGGTCTACGGCTACATCGTCCTCAGCACGATCGCCCACGGCGAGATCGAAGCCATGGACGCCACCGTGGCCAAGAGCGCGCCCGGCGTGCTCGAGGTGTACACGCCGTTCGACTCGCTGGCGTTGCGCTCGCCGAGCCTGCCGGTGTTCGGCGAGACGTGGGTTCCGTTGCAGGACAAGGAAGTCACCTACTACGGCCAGCCGGTCGCCTTCGTGGTCGCGGAGACGTTCGAGCAGGCCCGGGACGCGGCGGCCCTCGTCGAGGTCGCCTACCGCGAGCGGCCCGCCCTGACCTCGCTCGCCGAGGGTCTCGACACGGCCGAAGTCGCGCCGCCGGGCTTCGACGGCTCTCCCCCGGAAATCGAGGTGCTCGAAGACGGCGTCGAATCCATCGAAGCCGCCCTGGCCGCGAGCCCGGTGGTCGTCGAGGCGACCTACACGACCGCGGCGCAGAACCACGCCGCGATGGAGCCGCACTCCGCGGTCGCGGTGTGGGACGACGGCAAGCTGACCGTCTACAGCGGGAACCAGGCGTCCAACATGCAGGCGGCGGAGCTGGCCATCGCGCTCGACCTGGCGCCGGACGCCGTCCACGCGATCAACCCGTTCGTCGGCGGCGCGTTCGGTGGCAAGGGGCGGACCTCCACGCCGGCGTTCCTGGCCGCGGCGGCGGCCCGGGCCCTCGGCCGGCCGGTGAAGGCCGCGCTCACCCGCGAGCAGGTCTTCACCGCCACCGCCGGCCGGGCCTCGACGGTCCAGAAGCTCGCGCTCGGCGCCGAGCCGGACGGCACCCTGGTCGCCCTGCGCCACGACTCGTGGTGCCACACGGACGTCGGCCGGTCGTTCGTCGAACCGACGTCGCACGGCACCTCGCGCGAGTGGTACGCCACGAAGAACCTGTCGATCACGCAGAAGATCGTGCCGCTGAACCTCCCGCCGACGACGTTCATGCGGGCCCCCGGCGAGGCGCCCGGCTCGTTCGCGCTGGAGAGCGCGATCGACGAGCTCGCCGTGAAGCTGGGCATGGACCCGATCGAGCTGCGCGTCCGCAACAACTCGACCGCCCCGCCCGGGCACGACCTGCAGTGGTCGAGCAAGCACCTCGACGAGTGCTTCCGCATCGGCGCGGACCGGTTCGGCTGGGCGCCCCGCCCGGCGGGCACGCGCACCGACGGCGACTGGCTCGTCGGCGTGGGCGTGGCCACCGCGGTGTTCCCCGCCCTGCGGTTCCCGGCCACGGTCGGCATCACCCTGCGGGCGGACGAAACCGCTGTCGTCGCGACGAGCGGCGCGGACCCCGGCACCGGCCTGCTCACCGTGCTCTCCCTGGTGGGCGCCGAGTCGCTGGACATCCCCGCCGACCGGATCGTGCCGCGGCTCGGCGATTCGACCCTGCCGCCCGGCGGCATGTCCGGCGGCTCGACGGCGACGGCGAGCGCGGGCACGGCGATCATGCTGGCCGCCACCAAGGCGATCGACGAACTGGTCGCCCTGGCGGCCGACCCGGGCGCGCCGTTCGCAGGCGCCGAAGTCACCTACGCCGATGGCCGCGTCTTCGCCGACGGGCAGTCCATGACGTTCGGTGAGCTGCTGCGAGCCGTGGGACGCGAATCGCTCGAGGTGACCGGCACGTCGGCGCCCGGCGAGGAGATGACCAAGCACTCGTTCGCCTCGTGGGGCGCCCAGTTCGTCGAGGTCCGCGTGCACAAGTGGACGCGCGAGGCGCGCGTGTCACGGATGCTCGGCGTGTTCGACGCGGGCCGGATCATCAACGACAAGGCGGCCCGCAGCCAGATCATGGGCGGCATGATCTGGGGCGTCTCGGCGGCTTTGCACGAGGGCCTGGAGATCGAGGCGAACGGCCGGCTCGCGAACGGCGACTTCGCGAGCTACCTGCTCCCGGTGAACGCCGACATCCCGGAGGTCGACGTCCAGTTCGTCGAGTACCCGGACACCCTGCACAACGCGGTCGGTGCGCGGGGGCTCGGCGAGATCGGCACGGTCGGCATGGCCGCGGCGATCGCCAACGCCGTGCACAACGCCACCGGCATCCGGGTCCGGCACATCCCGATCACCATCGAAGATCTGCTCGAAGACTGACGCCGGGGGCGGGACACGCGCGTGTCCCGCCCTCGCGTTCGTCCACCTGGCGCAACGAGCACGGCGCCGTTATCCATCCGCGACAACTCCCGCGACGGTTCGCCCATGACGGCACCCCGTCCCCGGTCCTAGGCTGACGGGCGCTCGCCCCCGATCTTCCTCGAAGGGACCCCCCGGCATGACCGACCCCGTCGTCCCCACCACGTCCGGCGCGGTCCGCGGTCAAGTCACCGCCGCCGGCTTCGCGCTGTTCCGCGGCATCCCGTACGCCGCCGCGCCCGAGGGCGACCTGCGCTTCGCCGAACCCGTCCCGGCCCCGCCGTGGGAGGACGTCCGCGACGCGAGCAGACCCGGGCCGACCGCACCGCAACGCCGGCACGACGTGCCCGGGCTCGACCTCTCCCCCCTGACCGGCACCGGCTGGCGGCCGGGCCCGGAGTACCTCACGGTCGACGTCTGGACCCCGCAGCTCGGTGCGGCCGGCCTGCCCGTGCTCGTGTTCGTGCACGGCGGCGCGTTCCTCGGCGGCACCGGGTCGGCACCGGGCTACGACGGCACTTCGTTCTCGCACGCCGGCGCGGTGCTCGTGACCGTCCAGTACCGCCTCGGCGTCGACGGCTTCCTGCCGCTGGAGGGCGGCACCACCAACCTCGGGCTGCGCGACCAGCTCGCGGCGCTGCGGTGGGTCCAGGAGAACATCGACGGCTTCGGCGGCGACCCCGGCAACGTCACCTTCTTCGGCGCCGCCTCCGGCGCGGTCAGCGTCGCCTGCCTCCTCGGCTCCCCGCTCTCGCAAGGCCTGTTCCACCGGGCCATCGTCCAGAGTGGACACCCGGACATGGTGCGCGACGGCGTCCAGTCCCGCCGCCTCGCCCGGGTGATCGCCGACGAGCTGAAGGCCGAACCGACCGCCGAGG
This sequence comes from Amycolatopsis ponsaeliensis, assembly GCF_030182635.1. Classification (NCBI taxonomy): domain Bacteria; kingdom Bacillati; phylum Actinomycetota; class Actinomycetes; order Pseudonocardiales; family Pseudonocardiaceae; genus Amycolatopsis; species Amycolatopsis ponsaeliensis. The sequence continues at coordinate 163,316 of NZ_JAPZLD010000014.1, read as the reverse complement.
CGTTCCGGAAGGTCTCGACCGAGCAGCTGCTCGACGCGCAGGACGCCGTCCTGCGGCCCGGTGGTGCCCCCGACCTGCGCGACGCGCTCGGCTACGACCGCGGGTACGGGCTCAGCCCGTTCCTCCCGATGGTCGGCGACGACGTCCTGCCGCAGCACCCGGCCAAAGCGATCCGCGCGGGCGCGGGCCGCGACGTCGACCTGGTCGTCGGCAGCTGCAGCGAGGAAATGCGGCTCTACCTGGTCCCCAACGGCGCGCTCGACGCGGTCACCGACGACCAGGCCGTGGCGTCGCTGGCGGTGTCGCACCCCGACCCGGCCGGCGTGCTCCACCGGTACGGCCTGGGCTCGGACCGCTCGGCGGGCGAGGTCCTCGTCGCGGCGCTGACCGACCTGGTCTTCCGCGACGGCGTGCGCGACCTGGCCGAGCACCACGGCGGCCGGACCTTCCGCTACGAGTTCGAGTGGGGTTCCCCGCTGCTCGAAGGCAGCCTGGGCGCGTGCCACGGGCTCGAGCTGCCGTTCGTTTTCGACGCACTGGGACCGCTGTCCGGGCCGCGGGGCCTGCTGGGCGAGCACCCGCCGCGGGAGCTGGCCCGCGACCTGAACGGTGCCTGGTACCGCTTCGCCGCCACCGGCGAGCCCGGCTGGGAGGAGTACGCGGGCGAGGACACGGTGTTCCACACCTACTGAGCGGTGAACACCTCGCGCCAGTGTTCGGCGGCCCGGGCGAGATCGCGGCCCACGTGGTCGAAGTACCGGCCCATCGCGTCCAGCCGGGCGCCCGCCGGGGTGCCGTCGAGCAGGTCCGCGCCCTCGCGCGCGGCGTTCGCCCAGGTGGTACAGACCTCGACTTCCCGGGTGGAAGCGCGGTACCAGGCGTCGTCGTCGACGACGTAGCGCTCACGACGGCCCGCGGCGGCCCGGTCGCGCCGGACCAGCTCGAGCCGTTCGAGGTAGGCGACGGCCTTCGACACCGACGCCGGGCTGACCCGCAGGCGGCGGACGAGCTCGGCGGCGGACAGGCCGCCGTCCTCGCTGGTGAGCAGGCAGGCGAGCACGCGGGCGGGCATCCGCGCGAGCCCGGTCGCGACCATCATGGCGGTGAACCGGTCTTCGAACGCGCCGATCGCGTCGCCGGGACCGGGTGCCGGCGGATCGAGCCGGCGAGCCCGGTTCCGCGTGGCCACGTCGGCGGCGGCGGGCCGGTAGCCGCTCGGGCCGCCGTTGCGCGCGATCTCGCGGGTGACAGTCGACGTCGGGCGCGCCAGCCGGCGCGCGATCTCGGCGTATCCGAGACCCGCGGCCAGTCCCTCGGCGATGCTCTCCCGATCGGTGAGCGTGAGCCGGCTGCCGGGCATGGCGTCCTCCTTTGCACTCGCCGCAATCATTGCAACGATCTTCGAAAACAGCACCTCAAAACGGTGAAACGCGTTGACCGAGTTGGAAACGCAACATAGCGTCCGAAGCATGGGAACCACGCTCCCGGCCTTCACGCCGGTCGAGAAGAGCCTCTACCTCACCCTGGGCGGCCGGGCGCTCGACAGCCGCTCGCCCCACCCGGTGCTGAACGACCCGACGGCCGAGGCGATCGCCGCGAAGATCGGCTACGACCCCGCGACGACCAGCGTCGTGACGAGCCAGGTCCGCGACATCGCGCTGCGGGCCAAGAAGCTCGACGAGGTGGTCCGGCGGTTCGTCGGACAGCACCCCGACGCCGTCGTGCTGGACCTCGGCGCGGGGCTCGACGACCGCTGCTCCCGCGTGCGGCCGCCGTCCACGGTGGACTGGTACGACGTGGACCTGCCCGGGGTCACGGCCGTCCGGCGCGAAGTCGTCGCGCCGCGGGCCAACGTCCACGCGCTCGCCGCCGACCTCACCGACCCGGAGTGGCTCGCCGGCGTCCCGGCGGACCGGCCCGCGGTGATCGTCGCCGACGGGCTGGTGGCGTTCCTCGGCGAAGCCGACTTCGCCGCTCTGCTGAAGCGGCTGACGAGTCACTTCCCCGCCGGAGAAGTGGCTTTCAACGGCTACACCCGCTTCCACCTGTGGGCGATCAAGCACTACCGCGGCACCGGGTCCATCGCGGGCGTCGTGCGGCACCCCGGCTTCGACGACCCGCGCGAGCCCGAGCGGTGGGACCCCGACCTGACGCTCGTCGAGGAAATCCTCCTCGCCCGCGCGCCGGAGGTCGCCGGGTATCCGGCCGCGATCCGGTGGTTCACGCGGCTCGCGGCGCTGAGCACCGCCGTCTCCCGGCGCGGCACGACCGTGCTCCGCTACCGCTTCTGACCGGAGCAACCCCCTTGCTCCCCGGCCGGACCCCTACCCCGGGGGGCGGTTGACGACGCCCCGCCCCGCTGCCAGGCTCAATCCGCCCGGACGGCCGGACGAAATGGGGACCACCGATGCCCGAGGCGGGCTCCGCCGCACCGCCGCGCACGCTCGTTCGCACGCTGCTGCGCAGCGGCACACCCGCGGAGCCGGCCGAGCCTCCCGACGAGCACAGCGATCTCGCCGCCGTCGGGGACGCGACGCTCGCCCGCGCCGCGCGCTACTGGGTCGTCGTGCCGCTGGCCTACCGGATCGCGGCGTTCGTCAAGGTGTTCATCGGGTTCGCCGCGGCCAATGGCCGGGTCGGGCTCGGGCCGGTACTGGCCGCCACGGTGTTCGCCGTCGCCGCCAACACCGGCGCGGTGGCCTGGGTGCTGCGCGCGGGCGGGCTGCGGGCCCGCGTCACCGGCCGCGCCCTGGCGCTGGACCTGGCCGTCGGGGTGGCACTCAACTTCGCCGTCGCCGCGACGGCCCCGCCGTCGGTGCAGCCGTTCGCCGTCGACGTGTCCTGGACCTGGCTGGTCGGCGCGGTCGCCATGTGGGCGGGGACGTCCGGGCTGCCCTCGGCGCTGTGGCTGGTGGTGGCGGCCGCCCCGCTGCGGGCGGCGCTCACCCTGGCCGGCGGCCTCCCCCTGACCGACCAGCTCTCCGTCACGCGGTCGATCGGCTGCATGGTCGCGCTGGCGGTGGCGATCGTGCTCGCCGCCGGCATCCTCATCCTGCTCGGCGCCGGTACCCGGTTCGCGGTGGACATCGGGATCCGGCGCGGGCGCGAGGCCGAGCGCCGCCGCACGCGGCGCATCATGCACGACAGCGTCCTGCAGACGCTGGAAGCGCTCGCCATCTCGGCCCCGGGCGACGACGCGCACGCCGTGAGCCGGCTGTCCGAAGTGCGTTCGGTGGCGAAGGCGGAGGCGGCCGAGATCCGCCGCCGGATCACCGAGCCGATCCCGAACGGGACGAGGCGCGGGTTCGCGGTCGAGCTGGCCGACGTCGCGACCGAGATGGCCCGCGACGGCCTGCGCACCCAGCTCGTGGCGGCGGACTTCGCCGACGACGACAAGCTGTCCCAGGACCGCCGCACGGCGATGTGCGACGCGGTGCGGGAAGCGTTGCGCAACACGGTGAAGCACTCCGGGACGAAGCAGGTCGTGCTGCGCGTGGAGGAGCGCGACGGCGGGATCGCGGTGGTGGCGCGCGACCAGGGTCAGGGCTTCGACGTCAACGACCGGCCACCGGGCTTCGGCATCACCCAGTCGATCCTCGCCCGCCTGGCCGAAGTGGGCGGCCACGGCACGGTGGACTCCCAGCCGGGCCGCGGCACCCGCGTGACGATGTGGGTGCCGAGCTGACCCAGCGCCCCGGGACAACCGGCCTGCGCTGCCGCACAAGACCGTGGGGGCATCCGGGGCGCACCATGCCCGGACAAGCCACCGCGGGAGGAGAATCCCATGTCCGACGCACTGCGCCGCGACGCGCTGGGCACGCCGGGTGTCGTCTTCCTCGTGCTGGCCGCCGTCGCGCCGCTCACCGGCATCGTCGTCATCGCCGCCTTGGGCATCGCGCTCGGGAACGGCGGGGGCATGCCCGGCGCGTTCCTGCTCGCCGCCGTGATCCTGGTGCTCTTCGGCGTCGGCTACGCGCAGATGAGCAGGGTCGTCACCGGCGCCGGCGGGTTCTACGTCTACGTCACCAAGGGCCTCGGCCGCCCGCTCGGCCTGGTCGCGGCGCTGATCGCGCTGCTGGGCTACAACTGCTTCGTCGCCGGCGCGGTCGGGACGAGCGGGTTCTTCACCGCGAACGTCGTCGAGCAGGTCTTCGGGTGGCACACGCCGTGGCAGCTGTGGAGCCTCCTGTCCGCCGCCGCGGTGTTCGCGCTCGGCCGGCGCGGGGTCGACGTCAGCGCGAAGGTGCTCGGGGTCTCGCTGGTCCTGGAGGTGTCGATCCTGCTCGTCCTCGACGTCGCGGTCGCCGTCCGGACCGGCCTGGACGTCCACGCCTTCGCGCCGGGCGTGGTCTTCTCCGGCTCGGTCGGGGTCGCGTTCCTGTTCGCCTTCAACGCTTTCGTCGGCTTCGAGGCCACCGGGCTGTTCAGCGAAGAGGCACGGGACCCGCACCGGACGATCTCCCGCGCGACCTACACGGCGATCGTGCTCATCGGCGTCTTCGCCGCGTTCACGACGTGGGCGGTCGTCAGCGCGACGAGCGTCGCCGAGGCCGGGAAGACCGCCCAGGACCACCTCGCGACCGGGGACCTGGTCTTCTCGATCAGCCGGACGTACCTGGGCTCGTTCCTCACCGACGTGATGATGCTGCTGCTGGTCGTCAGCCTGTTCGCGGCGTTGCTCGCGCTGCACAACTCGGCGACGCGCTACCTGTTCGCGCTCGGCCGGGCCCGGGTGCTGCCCGCGGTCCTCGCCCGGACGAACGCGGGCAACGGCGCGCCGTACGTCGCCAGCGGCACGCAGATCGGGGTGGCGACGCTCATCGCGGCGGGGTACGCGCTGGCCGGGCTGGACCCGCTCGCCGACCTCACCGCCAGCATGACCGGCATCGGGACGCTCGGAGTGATCGCCCTGCAGGCCCTGGCCGGGGTCGCCGTCGTCGCGTTCTTCCGCCGGCGGCGCGACCCCCGGATCTGGCGCACGGCGGTGGCGCCCGGCCTCGGCGGGCTCGGCCTGATCGCCGTGACGACGTTGGCGTTCCTCAACTTCCCCACCCTCGCCGGGTCCGACGCGCCGGCGATCGCGCTGCTGCCGTGGCTGCTGGCCGTGGCGGTGGCCGGTGGGCTCGGGCTCGCGGTGTGGCTGCGGCGGCGCCGGCCGGAGGTCTACGCGGGCCTGGACGAACTCGGGCTCGAAACCGTTCCCGGCTAGAACAGCCAGGCCGCGCGCCGGGCGGCGCGCTCGGCGGCCAGGCTCGCGCGGCAGGCCACGGTCAGCCGGGTGGTGGCGGCGCTGCCGCCGTGGCCGCAGCGCGGGCAGGTCATCGAGACGGCCAGCGACAGCTCGTCGACGGCGACGCACAACTCGGTCCGGCAGCCGCGGCACCAGCGGTGCCGGGTGACCGGGCTGACGTGTGCCGGCGACGCGACGCACTGGTGGATCCACCGGCCGTGCACGTGGCAGGTCAGGCGGTCGTCGGGGGCCAGCAGGCCGATGTCCTCGGCGTCGTCTTCGGTGGCGAGCAGGACCGGCAGGCTGCGGATCCGGGCCGGGGTGGCGGTGCGAGTCGAGGCGGTCATCGTGGTCCCCTTTCTCCACTGGTGCGTCGAATCGGGGACGCCGGAATCGACATCCGGACACCGCTGGCCGGAACTCGGCGGTTCTTGGCATTCCAGCCACTGCCGGGCCCGCGCGAAGATCGATAACTTCGGTGCGTGTCGAAAATCCTGCTCTCGGTCCACGTCCTGGCGGCGATCCTCGCCGTCGGCCCGGTCGCCGTCGCGGCCAGCATGTTCCCCGCCACCGTCCGGAAGGGCGATCTCAAGATCGCGAAGACGCTGCACCGGATCTGCCGCGTGTACGCCTACGCCGCCATCGCGGTGCCGGTGTTCGGTTTCGGCGTCGCGGGCACGATGCACGTCATGGGCGACCCGTGGCTGCTCGTGTCCATCGGGCTGACCGCCGTCGCGGCGGCGGTGCTCGCGGTGCTGGTGCTGCCGCGGCAACGACGGCTGCTGGCCGAGGAGCCCACTTCGGCCAAGCTGGGCAGGCTCGCCATGGTCACGGGGGTGTTCAACCTGCTGTGGGCCGCGGTGACGGTCCTGATGATCGTGCGGCCGGGCTCCTCGACCGGCGCCTAACCGGGCACGCGGACGGCGACGAAGTCCGGCCGCTGCCGCAGGACGAAGCCGAGCGAGAGGTACAGGCGGATCGCGGAGGTGTTGCTCGCGGCCGCGTGCATCATCGGCGTCTCGCCGCGCTCGCGGATGCCCGCCGCCACGGCGTGCACGAGCCGCGTCGCGAGGCCCTGCCCGCGGTACGCCGGGTCCGTGCACACCGCGCTGATCTCGGTGTAGCCGGGCGGGTGCAGCCGCTCGCCGGCCATCGCGACCAGCGCGCCGTTCCGCCGGATCCCCAGGTACGTGCCGAGCTCGACGGTCCGCTTCCGGAACGGCCCGGGCTTCGTCCGCTCCACGAGGTCCAGCATCTCCGGCACGTCCGAGAGCCCCAGCCGCACGGCTTCCGGGTCCGGCGCGGCCGCGACGCTCTCGTCCACGAGCTGGACGCCGGGCAGCGCGTCGAGCACTTCCCAGCCGGCCGGCGGCCGGGCGGCGGTGGCCGCGAGCACCACGACGGCTCCCGGTCCGCCGAGCCCGGCGACGTCGAGCCAGTCCTGCTCGCCGGGATCGTCGGGAAGGCCGAGGAACGGAGCGATGTCCTCGGGGTAGCGCACCACGCGCCCACGGCGTTCCGCGAAGCGGGCGTGCGGGCCGGTCAGCGACGCCCAAGTCGGGTTGTCGAGCGGAGAAGACATACCGCCAGGATGCGCAAAACAGCCGGCCGCCCGGCGGCGCTCCCACATCCTGAGCAAGCGCTCAGCCGACCGTGGTCAGCTCGTCGTCGGAGAGCACCCCGGACCCGGCCGACACGACCAGCCTGCCCGCACCCACCTTGTAGGTGTAGTCGCCGTTCTTCGCGACGAAACCGCCGCCCGCGGCCTGGGCGGGCAGCACGATGTGGGTGTCGTCCGAGGCCGCCTGCCCGCGGGCCTGGCCGTCGTAGAAGATCCGGCCGTCGGGTACCTGGCAGATCGTGATCAGGGACTTCACCGTCTGCGCGACCAGCAGCGCCGTCCCCTGGCCGCCGGGCAGGTACCGGGCCGCGTCACCCGGGCACGGCTTCCCCGCCGGCGTCGCCGAGGTCGACGTCGACGGCGTGACCGGCGGGGTGACGCCGTTCGCGGTCGTGACGACGGTCTTGGTCGTCGGCAGGGCGGGCGTCGTGTACGACGGGAACGGCCCGGACGCGTCGGGCGAGGGCTTCGAGCGCGCGGTGAACAGCAGGACCCCGCCGATCGCGACCCCGGCGACCAGCATCAGGGTCAGCAGCACCCACAGCGCTCGCGCGCGAGCCCGGCCCGGGGCCAGGCTCGCGCAGGTACCGCAGCGCCCGGCCGCGGGGTCGTTGACCGCGCCGCACTGCGCGCACGTCCAGGGGGAACCCGCCATCGGGCCTCCTTCGCCCCGGCGCGGAACCACGCCGGCCCCTCATCGTCACCGACGCGGGCGCGGGCTGCAACGCCCCGCTACGCCTGCTGGACGACGTTGACCATCCACGGGATGCCGAACTTGTCGACGCAGGCACCGAATTCGTCGCCCCACATCTGCTTTTCGAACGGAACCGTCACGGTGCCGCCGTCGCTCAGCTTGTCCCAGTAGCCGCGCAGGTCGCCCGCGTCGTCACCACTGAGGCTGACCGAAATGTTCGTGCCCGGGTTGTGGTCCATCCCGGCGGGCGTGTCCGCGGCCATCAGCCTGAAGCCGTTTTCCGCCACCAGCTGGGCATGCATGATCTTTTCCGCGTCCGCCCCTTCGGGTGACCCGAATTCCCCGAACGTGTTCACCGTGAGGGTGCCGCCGAAGACGCTCTCGTAGAACTCCATGGCCTGGCGCGCGTCATCGCGGAAGCTCAGGTACGGATTCAGGACGGAAGCCATTGCGATCTCCTTCGATCGGAAGAGAGAAGCATCCTCGCAGAAGCCCGTGACCTCGACAAACGCGGGAATTTCAGACGACGAACCGGCGGTGCGCGTGCGGTTCCAACGGCAGCGCGCCGTGCAGCGCGGCGCGGGCGCGCAGCTCCAGCGCGCGATCGAGGGGTGGGGTCCCGGCCGCGGGCGCCGTGTGGAACGTGCCGCGGTCGAACAGGTAGACCAGCGCGAGCTTGCGGTCGCGGCGCCCGTCCGGCTCGGCGAACTCGACGGTCGCCGACCGCAGGCAGCCGCCGTAGCCCGCCCGGGCCAGCCGGTCCGCGACGTCGACCAGGTCGGCGGTCAGCACGCGCAGGTCGCGGTTGCGGCGCCAGCACCGGACCGTCGAGCGGCCGTGGAGGTCCTGCGTCACCAGCGGGTGCACCGGCAGCCGGGCCGACGTCGCGGCGATCAGCTCCGCTTCGGTGCGGGCCAGGGCGTCTCCGTCCACCTTGAACCCGACCGTGCCGCCACCGGTGGGCGTGAGGCCGAGCGCGGCACGCATCCGCGGGGCGGCCGCGGCGAGGGTGTAGAGGGACTGCAGGTGCGGACGGGACGTCCAGCAGCGGACGAGCTTGCTGTCCAGCAGGGTCACGGGCGGTGTGTCCTATCTCCGGTCGAGAAGACCGCCGGGCCGGGCGCTCTGGCAATGTCCACAGTGGACGTCAGGCGCGGGGACGCGGGGTCGGAAAGGACAGCATGCGCCCGCGGCCGCCGGTTCCGGACCGGAACCCGGCGATCACGCGGCGAGCGGCAGCACTTCGCCGCCGAACGGTCACACCGGGTCAGGTTCAGCCGATCAGCGGTATCCCTCTCGCCTCACGGCACCGTCACGACCACCTTGCCGAGGTTGCGCCGGCTCCGGAACCGCTCGAGCGCCGCCCCGGCGTCGTCGAACGGGAAGACGCTGTCGACGACCGGCTCGAGCGGCCGGACCGCGAGCCACCGGAGGAGATCCTCGGTGTCCTCGCGGCTGCCGACCCAGATCTTCCGGATGGTCGCGCCGCTGCGGAAGAGGTCCATGAAGTCGACCGGAGGTCCGCTGCGGCCGACGAACCCGACCAGCGCGATGTCGGCGTGGTGCGTCCCCGCCGCGACGAGCGACTGCGCGAACGTGCCGGGCCCGCCCACCTCGACGATCCGGTCGGCACCGCGGCCGCCGGTGGCGTCGAGAACGGCTTTGCCCCACTCGGGCGTCGCGGTGTAGTCGATGACGACGTCCGCGCCGAGTTCGGTCAGCTTGGCCGCCTTGGCCGCGCTCGACGTCGTCGCGACGACCCGGGCGCCGTGCTGCTTGGCGAGCTGCAGGGCGAACAGCGACACGCCGCCGGTGCCGAGGGTGAGCACGACCTCGCCCGGACGCAGCGGCGTCCCGCCGTTGAGCGACGTCCACGCGGTGACCGCGGCACACGGCAGGGTCGCCCCTTGTTCGTAGCTCAGGGAATCCGGCAGCGCGACGAGCGCGTGTTCGCCGACGGCGCGGTACTCCGCGAGCCAGCCGTCCTGGCCGTTCCCGTAGCCGGCCAGGGTGTCGGGCAGCCGTCCGGCGATCCAGCCCGAGTGGAAGGCGTTGACCACGCGGTCGCCGGCCTTGAACCGCGTGACGCCCTCGCCGACCGCGGCGACCTCGCCCGCGGCGTCGGACACCGGGATCAGGCTCCCGGGGCCGTTGGTGAAGTGGTCGCCGTCGAGGATGAGCAGGTCCCGGTAGTTGAGCGACGTCGCCCGGACCCGGACGAGCACTTCCCCGCGTTGCGGCTCGGGCGTGGGCTCTTCGCGCTGGACAAGGCTTCCGGATTCGGGGCGATAGACGCGCACCGCTGAACTCCCTCATGTTAATCGATTGGCTAACATCGACCATGGCACAGCGGGCGGCGTCCCGGCAACCGGGGATACTCGGACCATGGCCAGCCGCACCGCGACCCCCCTGGAGCACCCGGCCCTCGCGGACGTCTCGTTCCCCGAGGCCCTGGAAGCGCTGCGCGACCCGCACCGGCTGGCCATGGTCGCCGCTCTCGCCCTCGAACCCGGCCAGTCGTGCGGCGCGATCATGCCGCCGGTCAGCAAGCCCGCGGCGTCCCGGCACTTCAAGATCCTCCGCGCCGCCGGCCTGCTGAAGCAGTGGGACAGCGGCACGCAGCGGCTCAACGCGTTGCGCCGCGAGGAGTTCGACGCCCGTTTTCCGGGCCTGCTCGACCTGGCGCTCGCGGAAGCCGCGCGCCTGCCCGGCTGATTTCTCCGCATTTCTCCCCTAACAGACATTTAGCATTGCTAATAGATCTGAGTCAGAGCTACTTTGGCGGCATGACCGAACTCGCCGACCGGCTGCTCGGCGCCGTCCAGGGGATCCGCCGGGTGGTGCGCCGCCGGGTGCGCGCCGAAGTCCCCGGCTTCCCGCTGCCCGGCGCGCAGGTCGAGGTGCTGCGCGTGGTGGCCGACCACCCCGGCATCGGCGTCGCCGCGGCCGCGCGCGAGCTGCACCTGGCCGCCAACTCGGTCAGCACGCTGGTGAACCAGCTCGTCGACGCCGGCCTGCTGCGGCGCGAAGCCGACCCGGTGGACCGGCGCGCGGCCCGGCTGGAGATCACCGACGCCGCGCGCGACCGGATGGCGTCGTGGCGGCGCGCCCGCACCGGACTCGTCGCCGAAGCGCTCACCGGACTGTCCGAAGAGGACACAGCAGCGATCGAACAGGCGTTGCCGGCGCTCGAAAAACTCATGGGCATCCTGAAGGAGCAGCCATGACCGAACCCGCGGTGCGGTGCACCGAGCTGAGCCACTCGTTCGGGACGACCCGCGCGGTGGACGGCGTCGACCTGGAGATCTCGCCCGGCGAGGTGTTCGGCCTGCTCGGCCCGAACGGGGCGGGCAAGACGACGACGCTCCGGATGATCACCACGCTGCTGCCTGCCGCGGCGGGCCACATCACGGTGTTCGGCGTCGACGTCGCGCGCCGCCGGATGGCCGTGCGGCGGCTGATCGGCTACGTCCCGCAGCAGCTGTCGGCCGACGGCGCCCTGACCGGGCGCGAGAACGTCGCCTTGTTCGCGAGGCTCTTCGACGTGCCACGCGCGCGTCGCGACGCCGAGGTGCGGCGCGCCCTGGACCTCGTCGGGCTGGCCGACGAAGCCGACCGCGTCGCGAAGGGCTACTCCGGCGGCATGATCCGCCGGCTCGAGCTCGCCCAGGCCCTGGTCAGCTCGCCGCGGCTGCTGATCCTCGACGAGCCGACGATCGGGCTCGACCCGGTCGCGCGCTCGGCCGTGTGGGAGCGGATCACGCAGATCCGCACCGACACCGGCATGACCGTGCTCGTCACGACCCACTACATGGACGAGGCCGAGCAGTACTGCGACCGCGTCGCGCTCATGCACACCGGCCGGATCCGGGCGCTGGGCACCCCCGCCGACCTCGAGACCGACCTCGGCCCGGGGTCCACATTGGACGACGTGTTCCGGGTGGTCACCGGCGACCGCCTCGAAACCGACGAAGGAGGGATCCGCAGTGTCCGTGCCGCTCGCCGCACCGCCCGCCGTCTCGGCTGACCCCGGTCCGCTGCGCCAGGTGCGCATCCTCGCCGCGCGCGTCGGCGCGATGTGCCTGGTGGAGCTGCAGAAGCTGCGCCGCGACCAGACCGAACTGCTCACCCGGGCGATCCAGCCCGCGCTGTGGCTGCTGATCTTCGGGGAGACGTTCACCCGGCTGAAGGCGATCCCGACCGGCTCGACGCCGTACCTCGACTACCTCGCGCCCGGCATCCTCGCGCAGTCGGCGTTGTTCATCTCGATCTTCTACGGCATCCAGATCATCTGGGAACGCGACGCGGGCGTGCTCGCCAAGCTCCTGGTGACCCCGACCCCGCGCGCCGCGCTCGTCGCGGGGAAGGCGTTCGCCGCCGGGGTCCGCGCGCTCGTCCAGGCCCTGATGGTGCTGATCCTGGCCGCGATCCTCGGCGTCGGGCTGACCGTGAACCCGCTGAAACTGCTGGCGATGGCCGTCGTGCTCGTGCTCGGGTCGGCGTTCTTCTGCTGCCTGTCCATCGTGATCGCCGGGATCGTGCTGTCACGCGAACGGCTGATGGGCATCGGCCAGGCGATCACGATGCCGCTGTTCTTCGGCTCCAACGCGCTGTACCCGGTCGACCTGATGCCGTCGTGGCTGAAGGTGCTCAGCCACGTCAACCCGTTGAGCTACCAGGTCGACGCGCTGCGCGGGCTGCTGATCGGCACCCCCTCGCACCTCGGGCTCGACTTCGGCGTGCTGGCCGCGGCGACCGCCGTCGCGATCGCCGTGGCTTCGGCCCTGCTCGGCAGGTTGGCCCGTTGAGGCGCATATCTCACCGAACGGCGGCTTCATTCCCGAGTGGCTAATCTCGGTTTCGTGAATGGTCGCCCTGGCGTGGTCTCTTTTGCCGGTTTGTGCGTTCTCGCCGGAATTCTGGTGGCGGGCACGGTGGCGCCCGCCGCCATCGGCGCCGGCCTGCTGTCGAATCAGGTCAGCGATTCGGTGGACGCCATTTCCGCCCAGCTCGCCGCGGCCGATCCGCCGCTGACGACGACGGTGACCGACCGCGACGGCACGCCGATCGCGACGCTCTACGCGCAGTACCGCCTCCCGGTGACCCCGGCCGGGATCGCGACGACGATGAAGGCCGCCATCATCGGGATCGAAGACCGCCGGTTCTACACCGAAGGCGGCGTCGACGTGCAGGGCATGCTCCGCGCGGCGGTCAACGACAGCGCCGGCGGCTCGCTGCAGGGCGCGTCGACGATCACCCAGCAGTACGTCAAGAACTACCTCGTGAACGTCGTCGACCGGACCAACCCGATCGCGCAGCAGGAAGACCGTGAAGACTCGCTCGCGCGCAAGCTGCGCGAGGCGAAAATGGCCGTCCAGCTCAACGACACGACGAGCAAAGACGACATTCTGGCGGATTATCTCAATGTGGTCGAATTCAGCGGAACCGTGTACGGGGTCGGCGCCGCGGCGAAAGCCTATTTCGGGACGACGGCGGACAAACTGACTGTTCCGCAGGCGGCGCTGCTCGCCGGAATGGTGAACAACCCCAGCGTCTACAACCCGTACACCCACGCGGACCGGGCGCTGCAGCGCCGGAACCTCGTCATCGACGCCATGGTCTCCAACGGCTCCCTCCCGGCGTCCTACGCGGCGACGGCGAAAGCGGCCCCGCTGGGACTGCTGCCGAACGGGCCGGTGACGCCGTCCGGGACGTGCATGGGCGCGGCGCCGGACGCGGGATTCTTCTGCGCCTACGCCGAGAACTACCTGAGCCACGCCGGGTTCACCCCGGATCAGCTGGCCACCGGCGGCTACACGATCAAGACCACCCTCGACCCGCGCGTCTCCCAGGTCACGAAGGACGCCGTCGACGCGAACGTGCCGACCACCCAGGACGGCGTGGCCAACACTTTCGCCGTCGTGCAGCCGGGCTCGAGCGGCCACCAGGTGCTCGCCATGGTCGCCAACCGGAACTACGGCACGGATCCGGCGCAGGGCGAGACGTCCACGGACATCGTCGCCGACGCGAGCAACGAGTTCGGCGCGGGCTCGTCGTTCAAGATCTTCACCTCGGCGGCGGCGCTCGTCGCCGGCAAGGCGGGCCTGGAGACGCCACTGCCCAACCCGGACAGCCAGTGCTTCACGCCGCCGAACGCCAACGCGCACACGGCCTGCTACACCGTCCACAACGACGGCCACTACGCCGACCCGATCAGCCTCGCCGACGGCCTCGCGACGTCGCCGAACGTCGCCTTCGTCGGGCTCGAGAACCAAGTCGGGATGCCCGCCGTGCTCGACATGGCGTACAAGCTGGGCCTGCGGAACACCCTCGCGACCAACGACGCCGGGGCCGTGCCGGACCCGTCGTCGGGCAACCCGCAGTACAACGAGCCGCAGTCGAAGTACTTCCAGAACCTGCTGTCGTTCACCCTCGGCAACAGCCCGGTCAGCCCGCTGGAGATGGCGAACGTCTCGGCGACGCTGATGAGCGGCGGCGTCTGGTGCCCGCCGGACCCGATCCTTTCGGTGACCGACCGGAACGGGAACGCCGTCCCGGTGCAGCAGCAGGCGTGCGAGCAGGTCATCCCGACCGGCGTGGCGAACACCCTCGAAGCGGGCCTGAGCAAGGACACCACGGACGGCACGTCGGCCCAGGCGGCGCACGCGGCCGGCTGGACGCGCCCCGACATCGGCAAGACGGGCACGACGCAGCAGAGCGAGTCGGTGGCGTTCGTCGGCGGCGTCGACGGATACGCGGTCTCGTCGATGGTCTTCGCCGACGGCCCGCGCCCGCGCGAGATCTGCCCGGGCACGCCGGTGCACCTCGGCAACTGCGGCCACGGCGCGTTCGGCGGCACGGTCGCCGCACCGCCGTACTTCCACGCGATGAGCCAGTTGCTCGCGGGCGTGCCGGACCAGGCGATCCCCGGCCCGGACCCGGGCTACCTGACCGCGCGGAGCTAGCGGGGTTCGAGGAAGACGAGCGGGATCTCGCGCTCGGTCTTGGTCTGGTACTGCGCGTAGTTCTTGAAGTCGCCGGCGATCTTCGGCCAGAGCTTCGCGCGCTCGTCGGCATCGGCGACCCGCGCGTGCATCGGCCGCTTCGGGGCACCCTTGAGCGACACCTCGACGTCCGGGTTGTCGCGCAGGTTGAGGAACCACGCGGGGTGCGTGTCGTCCCCGCCGCGCGAAGCCACGACGACCAGCGTGTCGCCGTCCTGGTGCGGCGAGGTCAGCAGCACCGACCGCGGCTGCCCGCTCTTGCGGCCGGTCGTGGTGAGCTCCAGGACGGGCATGGCGGCGTGCCAGCCGACCTTCCCGCCGGTGAGCTTGATCAGGCCGCGGTGCACGGCGTTCATGGTCTTGAGGGCGAAATCGCTCGGCATGATCACAATCTAGTCCCCGAGTTCGGCGAAACCGCCACGCGGCGGCGCGCCGGTGTGCGAGGCTGCGCGGCGGACAGAGGACCTGGGAGAAAGAAGTACCGATGCTGATCTGGGGCTGGCGGACACGGATCTACGTGCTGGCGATGACGACCTTCCTGTGCGGCCGGTGCGGCAACCCCGCCTCGCACGCGGTGCGCAAGGCGGTCACGAAGTTCACCCTCTTCTTCATCCCGCTCTTCCCGATCAGCGTGAAGTACTCCGCGCAGTGCACGTTCTGCGGGATCGAGAACCGGATCTCGAAGGAGGACGCCGTCCGCCTGCAGGCGCAGGAGGAGCAGGGGCAGCAGCAGGGCGCTCAGCCGGGCTACCCGCAGCAGCCGCCGTCGCAGGGGTTCCCGCAGCAGGGTGCGCCGCAGGGCTTCCAGCCGCCGCACCCTTCGCAGCCGCAGGGTTTCCCGCAGCCGCAGCACCCCTCGCAGCAGCAGTACCCGCAGCAGGGCCAGTTCCCGCAGCAGGGCAACTGAGCCGGAAGCGGCTCGAGCGCCGGGTTCGCTGACCGGCCTCGGCGTTCGAAGCTGCGCCGTCCTTTTCGGGCAATAGGAACAAACCTCGCGCCGCTGTCGTCCCTCGGCAGCCCGCTCGCTGCCGCCCCGAGTTCGCTGCCACCCGGCAGTCAGGCACCGACCGACGCGAACCCCGCGGCCCGGCGCGCGATCAGGGCCGAGGTCCCGGCGAACCGGCCGTAGATCGCCGCGAGCAGCACCACGTCGACGGCGGCCCCCGCGCCACACCCGCGCGCGGCTTCGCGCAACCCCCGCTCCGCGGCCTCGGCGAGCGCGACGGCATCGGCCAGCCCGGCATCCCCCTCCCCGCCGAGCAGCCCCCGCAGCGCCCGGGCGGCGGCGACCGCGTGCCCGCTCAGCCGCCCGAGCGACGGCCGCACCTCCAGCGGCACCCGCCGCGGTTCCGCGACCTCCCGCGCAAGACCACCCATCCGAGTGAGATCCACAGCGGTGCAGGCAGCGGCGACGACCGCCTTCACGTCCTCCTCCCGCGGTGGGTGCAGGGCCAGCAGCGCACACGCCTGGTCCTCGCACGCGGCCCCGAGCGCGACGACCGCGGCACCGTCTTCCCGCACCCGTCCGCCCAGCGTGCGGTCACTTTCGAGCACGGAACGCGTGGCCTCTTCGAGCGCGGTCGCGACCAGCGCGCACAGGTCCGCGAGCCGGTGGGCGAGCGTGCCCAGCTCCTTCTGAAACGCCGTCGGCATGGCGGCAGGAAACCAGCCCGGCCGGGTACCGGCATCTCGTCGCCCGGCCCGGAACTGTCGGACCCCCGTGCTCTCCTCGTCGGCGAGAGCGGTGCACCCCGCACCCGGAGAAGAAGGAGGAGCCCGATGGCAGGCGAAACGCTCGTCACCGTGGTCGGCAACCTGACGACCGACCCCGAGCTGCGGTTCACCCCGTCCGGCGCCGCGGTCGCGAACTTCACGGTCGCGTCCACGCCGCGCACGTTCGACCGCGAGTCCGGTGCCTGGCGCGACGGCGAGGCGATGTTCCTGCGCTGCAGCCTGTGGCGGCAGTACGCGGAGAACGTCGCGGAGTCGCTCGGGCGCGGTGCCCGCGTGGTCGTCCAAGGCCGGCTGAGACAGCGGTCGTACGACACGAAGGAGGGTGAGAAGCGCACCGTGACGGAGCTGGACGTCGAAGAGATCGGCCCGGCCCTGCGGTACGCCACGGCCAAGGTGACCCGGCTCAGCCGGGCCGCCGGCGGCGAGGCGAGCAGTTCGTGGACGCCGGAGCCGGCGGTCGCGGGATCGCCTCCGTTCTGAGCCCACCCGGTCGCGTCCGGCGTCCGAACGCCCGTTGACGAGGAGTCGACCCGGGCTCGACCGGCGGTGGTGACGATGGACGGACGCTCACGGCCGGACCGGTTTCCGGAGGTGCTGTCGAAATCCCGTCAGCTGGTTCGACGCAGGGGTAGAGGCCGAACCACGAGCGGGAGGGACCGAGATGAACAGCAACGAGAAGACCGTGCGCCCCTTGGTGAACCACCGGATGCTGGCGATGCTGCGAGCGGTCGGCGCGGGGCGCGGCCGGGTGTCCTGCAGCAGCGAGCCCGACCTGTTCATCGACGGCCTGTCGTGCGGCGACCAGTTCGCGGCCCACGCGCTGGCCCACCAGGGCCTGGTCCGCGCGGCCCGCCCCGGCCTGCCGGGCGAGCAGGTCCCGGCGATCCTGACGGCCGAGGGCCACGCGATCGTCACGGCGCAACAGCACCACCACGCCGCCTGACCCGGCGGCGCGAAGCTTGACAACTCCATAAAGCGAACCCGCGGCCCGAACGCGCCGCGCGGGCCGGTCCGCCGGATGGTTCCGGACGTCACCATCAGGCGAACGCGAGGCCCGAACACGCCACGCCAGCCGGTCCACCCCACCGGATGGTCCCGATCGTCACCATCAGGCGAACGCGAGGCTCGAACACGCCGCGCCGGCCGGTCCGCCGGATGGTCCCGGCCGTCACCATCCGGCGACCACCCGTCCGACCCGGCGACCTGCCCGGCCGACCTGGGGCTCTGGTTGCCGGAATCCGGCCCGCGCAACCAACTCCGCCCCACCCGCCCCCGCACCGCGGCCCACCCGGCGCCCGGGCCCGGCCACCCGACGCGACTACCGTGGCGGGCATGAGCAACACCGAGGCCGCCCCCACCGAGCTCGCCTGCGGCGACCGGCCCGCGACCGCCGACCCCGAGCACCCGGCCGTCGAGATCCTCACCCCGCGTGAGGTCCCCCTGGGCGGCCCGCGGGCGATGCGGGTCCGGCGGACGCTCCCCCAGCGCTCCCGCTCGCTGATCGGCGCCTGGTGCTTCGCCGACCACTACGGCCCGACCGAGGTCACCGGCGCCATGGACGTCGCCCCGCACCCGCACACCGGCCTGCAGACGGTGAGCTGGCTGTTCGCGGGCGAAATCAAGCACCGCGACAGCCTGGGCACGCACGCGACGGTCCGCCCCGGCGAGCTGAACCTGATGACCGGCGGGCACGGTATCTGCCACTCGGAGGTCTCCACCGAAGCCGCGAAGACGCTGCACGGCGTCCAGCTCTGGGTGGCGCTGCCCGAGCGGCACCGGCACACGGCACGCGCCTTCGACCACTACGTGCCGTCGGTGAACCGGATCGAGGGCGCCGAGATCCGGGTGTTCCTCGGGTCGCTGGCCGGGCGCACGTCCCCGATCCCGACGTTCACCCCGCTCCTGGGCGCGGAGATCGTGCTGGGCCCGGACGCCCACATGTCCCTCGGCGTCGACCCCCGCTTCGAGCACGGCGTCCTGGCCGACACGGGCGACGTCGTCGTCGCGGGCACCCGCGTCCGCGCGGCCGAGCTGGGCTATATCGGCACCGGCGTGCGCTCCTTGACGCTGAGCAACCGGGGCTCGGCGCCGGCCCGGTTCCTCCTGCTGGGCGGCACCCCGTTCGACGAAGAGATCCTGATGTGGTGGAACTTCGTCGGCCGGACCCACGAGGAGATCGCGGCGTTCCGCGAGGCCTGGCAGGCGGAATCCGACCAGTTCGGCAGCGTGACGGGCTACTCGGGCACACCGCAGCGGCTGCCTGCGCCCGAGTTGCCGGCGGTCCGCATCAAACCGCGCCGGAACCCGCCGTCAGGCCAGGAAGCCGGCCACGGCTGAGACGAACGCGGGCGCGTCGTCCAGCCAGGGATAGTGCGCGGCGCCGGGCAGGACGACGACCCGCGCGTCCATGAACAGCGCGGCGAACTCGCCGGCGACGCTGGGGCTGGCGATCCAGTCCAGCTCACCGGCCAGCACCAGCACAGGGGCATCGACGGCCCCGAGCGCAGCCCGGGTGCGCTCGGGCTCGAAGGCACCCTCGGCGTTGTAGACGCGAGCGGCGGCCCCGTTGCGCTGCCCGGGCTCGGTGGCCTGGTGCCGCCGGGCGGCGTCGTCCCAACGGCCGTAGTACATCGGGGCGATGGCGGCCCAGTCGGCACTGGTCGCGCTCCGGGCGGCAATCGCCTCATAGGCCGCGGCGGCGGCCTCGAACCAGGGCGCACCGGAACGCCGCGCCATGATCCGCCGCCGTTCGGCAACGGGCAGCTGCAACCCGACGGCCCGCGGACTAGGCGCGACAAGCGCAAGCCGGCGCAGCCGCCCCGGATACCGAGCGGCGTAGAGGGTGGCAAGGCTGGCCCCGGCGGAGTGCCCGAGCAGGTCAAACCGCTCGAGGCCGAGGTGCTTGCGCAGCGCTTCGACATCCTCGAGCTGCCGATCACACCGATAGGTCGAGGGATCACGGGGTATCTCGGAGTCCCCGGTTCCCCGCGAATCCAGCACGGCGAGCTGTCGCCGCTCGCCAAGCCCCCCGAGATCCCCCAGATAGGCCCCGGCTCGCATAGGTCCACCGGGCAGGCAGACAACGGGGTCACCACGAGAACCGAAGAGGCGAAAGGCAAGCGCGGTCCCATCCGGCGCGGAGAAGATCGGCATCCCCGACCCTGACACTCTCGAGGCAATCCGGGCAACCCCACGCCCCTCGGGCGCACCTCGCCCAGGCCCGGAGTCACCCGCGCCTCTGAACAACCCGACCCGCCAACCCCTGCGTACCCGCCCCGCCAAGGCAACCCGGCAGCGTCACCCACCTGGCCCGAGCAGCTCGTCAGCCAAGCCCGGCCTTCACCGCTCCCGCGCGAGATAAGCCTCCAGCGTCGCCAGCCGATGTCCCCGCGCGAACCGCTCGACCTCCGCCGGATCGCCCCCGCCCTCGATCAGCGCCAGCAGCCGCTCGTGCTCCTCGATCGACTTCGGTGCCCGCCCCGGCACGGACGCGAAGGTGCTGTCGCGGACCGCCGCCAGCCGGGTCCAGCAGCGCTGCACCAGGTCGACCAGGTTCGGGTTCGGGCAGGCGCTGAACAGCACCTCGTGGAACTCCGCGTTCAGCGCCGTGAACGCGAGCGGGTCGAACTCGGCCAGGCTCTGACGCATCCGCTCGTTCAACGACCGGGCGCGCGCCAGTGCCTCCGGCGTGAGCAGCGGCGCGGCGAGCCCGGTGGCCGCGCCTTCGACGATCGCCACCGTCTCCATCGCGTGCCGGTACTCCGTGGGGTCGATGGCCACCACCCGGGCGCCGACGTTCCGCTCGAACTGGATCAGCTCCTCGGCCTCGAGCCGGCGCAGGGCCTCGCGGACCGGTACCGCGCTGACGTCGAGCTCGCGGCCGATCTGGTCGAGCACCAGCCGGTACCCGGGCCCGTAGCGGCCGTCGATGATCCTGGCCTTGATCGTCTCGTAGGCCAGCTGGGACTTCGTGACCGGTCTTCCCGACGACGCGCTGATCATGTAGGAAACCATATATGGTCCTGCCGACGGACAACGCCCAGGAGGCCGCGCCGATGCCGATTCCCCCGCCCGCCCCCACCGCGGCCGACCTGATCGTCGACGGGCTGCGGGCCCACGGCGTCGACACCGTCTTCGGGCTCCCCGGCGTGCAGACCTACGACCTGTTCGACAGCCTGGCCCGCGCGGGCGACGACATCCGGGTGATCGGTGCCCGGCACGAGCAGACCGTGGCCTACATGGCGTTCGGGTACGCCCAGGCGACCGGGCGCACCGGCGTCTACACCGTCGTCCCCGGCCCCGGCGTCCTCAACGCCTCGGCCGCGATGCTCTCGGCGCACGGAGCCAGCGCGCCGGTGCTGTGCCTGACCAGCGAGATCCCCCGCGCCTACCTCGGCCGCGGGCTCGGGCACCTGCACGAGATGCCCGACCAGCTGGCCACCCTCCGGACCCTGACCAAGTGGTCGGCCCTGGTCGAGCACCCGGTCGAAGTCCCGGACGCGCTGGCGACCGCCTTCCGCGAAGCCGCGGGCGGGCGGCCGAGGCCGGTTTCCCTCGCGGTGCCGTGGGACGTGCTGGGGCTGCGCGCACCCGCCGAGGCGGCCGGCCCGCTGCCGCTGCCCCGCCCGGTCGTCGACCCGGTCGCGCTGGAGCGAGCCGCGGACCTCCTCGCCGGCGCGAAGAACCCGATGATCATGGTGGGCGGCGGCGCCCGGCACGCGGCCGCCGAGGTCCGGGCGCTGGCCGAACGGCTGCAGGCACCGGTGGTGCCGTTCCGCGGCGGGCGCGGCATCGTGGGCGACGACCACCCGCTCGGCTTCACCTGCGTCTCCGGTTTCGAGCGGTGGGCGGAGACCGACGTGGTGATCGGCATCGGGTCGCGGATGGAGCTGTCCTGGTTCCGCTGGCCGGAGAAACCCGCCGGCCTCAAGACGATCCTGCTCGACATCGACCCACGCCAGGCGACCCGGCTGGAGGCGGACGTCGCGATCGTCGCCGACGCGGCCGACTCCACGGCCGCACTCACCGAGGCAGCAGGTCCACAAAGGACGGATCGGACCGCCGAGTTCACCGCGCTGAAGGCGACCGTGGCCGAGCGGTTCACCGACGTCGGCCCCGAACTGGAGTACCTGCGGGCGATCCGGGACGTGCTGCCCCGCGACGGCTTCTTCGTCGAAGAGATCTGCCAGGTCGGGTTCGCGTCCTACTTCGGGTTCGACGTCTACTCGCCGCGCACCTTCGTCACGTGCGGCCACCAGGGCACGCTCGGTTTCGGCTACCCGACGGCACTCGGCGTGCAGGCGGCCTTCCCCGGCCGGCCGGTGGTCTCGGTGGCCGGCGACGGCGGGTTCATGTTCGCCGCGCAGGAGCTGGCCACAGCCGTCCAATATGGACTCAACGTGGTCGCGGTCGTGTTCGACAACGGCTACTACGGCAACGTCCACCTCGACCAGGAGCGGCTGTTCGAGGGCCGCGCGCTCGGCGGGCAGCTCCGGAACCCGGACTTCGCCCGGCTGGCCGAGACGTTCGGCGCGCTCGGCCTGACCGCACGCACCCCGGACGACCTGCGGGGCGCGCTGGACAAGGCGTTCGCCGCGGGGCGGCCGGCGCTGGTGCACGTGCCCTGCGAGCTCGGTGCCGGCGCCTCGCCGTGGAAGTACCTGATGCCGAAGTCGGACCGCAGCTAGCCGGCGGCCACGCGCTCGATCGCGGCGAAGACGCGGTCGACGTCGGCCGCGGTCGTCTGCCAGTTGCTGAAGGCCGCCCGCAGTGCCGGGTGGCCGTCGTAGACGGTCGGGGTGAGGAAGGTGGTCCCGTCCTCGGCGATGGCACGGACGAGGGCGTCGATCCGGTCCTGGGTGACGTCCTCGGCCGGGGCGAAGCACACGACGTTGAGCCGCACCGGCGCGAGCAGCCGCCAGCGCGGCGAGCCGTCGAGCCGCGCGCCGAGGTCCCGGGCGAGCGACACGCAGCGCTCGACGATCTCGCGGTGCCCGTCCCGGCCGTAGGCCACGAGCGAGAACCAGGCCGGGAGGGCACGCAGTCGCCGGGAGTTCTCCGGCGTGAGGTGCAGGAAGTCCGGGGTTTCGCCGATCTCGCCGAGGTAGGCCGCGTTGTTGCTGAACACCCGCAGCTGCAGGTCGCGGCGGCGGGTGAACTGGACGGCGGAGTCGTAGGGCACGTTGAGCCACTTGTGCAGGTCGACGACCACCGAGTCAGCCTGGTCGAGGCCCGCGGTCAGCGCCGCGTGCTCCGGCGAGAGCGCGGCGAACCCGCCGAACGCGGCGTCGACGTGCAGCCAGAAGTCGTACCGCTGCTTGAGCGCGGCGATCGCACGCAGGTCGTCGAAGTCGACGGTGTTCACGGTGCCCGCGTTCGCGACGACGACGGCCGGCCCGTCCAGCGATTCGAGCGCTTCGGCCAGCTTGGCGACGTCGACGGCTTCGCGGCCGGGCAGCACCGGCACCTTCCGCAGCGCCGTCCGGCCCATCCCGAGGAACGACAACGCCTTCAGGATGCTCGAGTGCGGCGAGCCGGACAGCACGGTGACGGGGCCGAGCGCGGCGGCACCGTCGTCGGACACCGACACCCCGGCGCGCTCGCCGAGCCATTCGCGGGCGATGGCGAGGCCGGTGACGGTGGACATCGTGGCGCCGGTGACGAACGCGCCGGAGAACTCCCTACCGAGCCCGAACAGCTCGGCCAGCCAGCCGACCGTCTCGCGTTCCAGGTCCTGCGCCGAGGAGTCCATGCCGCTGGCGGGGTTCTGGTCGTAGGTGGCGGTGAGCCAGTCCCCGGCCAGCGACGCCGGAGTCGCACCCCCGGTGACGAACCCGAGGTAGCGAGGCCCGGCACTGCCCGCGAAGCCGGCTTCCCAGCGCTGCGAGAACTCCTCGAGCGCGCCCCGGCCCCCGGCGCCTTCAAGCGGCAGCGGCGCCCGGACCAGGTCGCCGGGCGGAACGGCGGCAGGCCGCTCGGGCAGCCCGGCAAGCGCTTCACCGGCGAGCTTCCGCGCGGCGTCGAGCAGCTCGGGCAGGGACTTCAGGTCTTCGGCAAGCCTCGGATGCACGACACCGACGCTAGGCCCCGCCGCCAGCGCTGTCGCGGTCCAATCCCCCGAAACTGGCCCGCCGGCCGACCAGGCGCGCTGCCTGCCGCTGACCTCGGACAAGTATCGTTCGAACGTAACAGCGGAGATCGCCGAACCGATCACTGAACGGCGCTCCGGATGTCCGCGAGGGGGTGGTGCCGTGCTGGTCGTGGTGCAGCACCCGGTCGTCGACGTCCGGGGACTGCTGGCCGGTTCGGGCCACCGCATCGACTCGCCGAAATGGCCACACCCGTTGCGGGTACACCCCCGCGGCTCACAGGACGACTGCCGGACGGACTTCATCCGCGGCCTCGGACCCGTCCGGCGGCGGATGCGCGGAAACCCGTCACCCTGGCTGAACGAGTCGTTCTACGTCGACGCGCGGAACAGGATCGTCCTGTCGAAGCTGAGCGGAACGGAACCCCGGCTTCCGTTCAAGGTCCGGCTCAAGCCCTTGTTCCGGAGATTCTACAGCGACGGTGTCGTCGGCCGGTTCGAGATCGGGTTCTTCTGCGATCTCGACTTCCGCGGACTGGATCTGGCGACCGTCAGCACGGGAGCCCGGGCGGCGCTCGGCGTGCTGGCCCGCATCCGGGGCGGCGTCGACACCCCACAGCCCCTGGTGCACTTCGGCCCGGCTCTGGCAGGTCACTTGCTGAGCGCCACGACCCGCCGCACTCCCGCCGGTTTCACGCCGCCACGCTGGTGGGTTTCGGTCGGGACGCCCGGTGTCTTCCTGGAGGTGCAGCAACGCCCGAGGGACGAGGCGACACAGGTGCGGCTCTGGCACACCTCACCCATCGTCGCGAACACGCCGGTCTCGTGCTGGACCATCGCCGACACGGCCGATTCCGACCGTGAGCTCCTGCGGCGGCTGCGCGTCCAGGTGTCGCACCTGCACGCGGACTTGGCGGCGCTGGAGACCGTGCTGGGATTCTGCCGGTCCGGCCGGCTCGCGCCCGGCGCCGGGATCGAGGATTTCCTCGACGACATGTGCGGCAAGCTGCTGCGGCCCCAGCGGCACGGACTGACGCAGCACGAGTACCTGACCGAGGTGATCGACGCGGCGCACGGCTACTACGCCGACCGCATCTGGATGCTGCGGGTGCTGAGCGACCAGGTGTCGAGCAAGGGCCTCGCCCGCAAGCTGACCGACACCGCGACCCTGTTGTCCGAGGCGCTGGAGCGCCCCCGGGGCAACTTCTACCTGATCAACGGAGGAGATCTCGTGCAGGAGAAGAACGAAACCGTCATCCACGGCTCGGCCGGCGTCGTGGCGTCCAAGTCCACGGTGACGATGCGAGACGTCAACATGGGCTCGCAAGGCGCGGACCTCGCGGCGCTCGTGGAGAAGCTCCAGGCGGAAGTCACCGCGCTGCGCGGCAAGGTGGCCGACGAAGTCGCGGACCAGGCCGAAGACACCATCGCGGGCGTGAGCAAGGAGCTCGCGGCCAAGGAGCCGGACAAGCCCGGAATGCTGCGCCGGCTCACCGCCCTGGTCGCTCTGGCCAAGAGCGCCGGCGGAGCGGGAACGGCCGTCGCGGCGGCGGTGACCGCGCTGCGGACGGCACTCGGACTGTGATCGCCGGGTAGTCCCCGGCCGATGACGGACGACCGGGGAAGCACCAGACCTGCAATCAGCGGTGTCGCTCCCCCTGCGGGTCCGGTCGTTGCCGGGTCCGAGAGGGACTGTTACCGCCTACCCTGTTACCAGTCGGTATCTCGATCACTGGATCTCACTTGCAGCCTGAGCCCACCAGGGCCCACTGCCTAGCAATGCGATGCCGATGCCTTCATCGCCGCAATCGGGCACCCGATGTGCTGACGATCCCGGCAGGCGACGCCCACGGTAACACGGTTCCCGGTCACCGCCGGCCGTTCGGTTCGGGGCCGGTCAGCGGCGCCGGAGCCGCCGGACCCGGACCTCCGCCGGGTCGAACGCCACCCGCCTCAGCGGCACCACGAGCAGCAGCACCACCGCCATCGCCGACATCGCGGCGAGCACCATCGCCGCGACGAACTGGGCGGCGCCGGACGTCGCCGTCGCGAGGACCAGATACCCCGCCAGCACCACGGCGACCGGTGCCAGCAAGCCGCAGAGCACCGGTACCGGTGGCACCCGGTCACCGTCGGGGCGGCGGGCGGAGACCACCGCCGCCCCGGCGCAGGTGACCGCGGCGACCAGGAGACAGCCGCCGACGGTGTCGCTCAACCGGTGCCAGCCCAGCGCCACGGCCGCCGCCGAAACCCAGGCGACGCCGACCCCGCCCGCGACCAGGGCCTGCGGGCGGAAGCGGCGCGGCAGCACGATCGCGAGCGCCACCAGCACCGCCATCGCCGCGCTGACGTGCCCGCTGGGAAAACTGTTGTGGCTCGCGACGCCGAGCCGCTCGCCCGTGCTCGGGCGGTCCAGGACGTACAGCTTGAGCAGCTGCGCCACCATCAGCGGCGCGGCGAGCATCAGCAGGGCCGTCACGCCGAGCGCGAACCGCCGCCGCGCCAGGGCGAGCACCACCAGCAGCACCGCGACGCCGCCGAGCACGACCACCAGGTCGGTGTCGCGCAGCGGGGCCGCCCACTCCACCGTCGTCCCCGCGGACTGGGCGCTGCGGACGACGCCGTTCTCGACGCCGCGGCCGGCCTCGGTGCGGACGAAGAGCAGGTAGGCCGCGACGAAGGCGAGGGCGAACCCGGCCGCGCTCGCCGCGAGCACGGCGGTGCGGGACACGGCCCGGGTCACGAGCGCGTGGCGCCCGGCCGGCGGGGTGGCGGGGCGTACCTCGGAGATGATCACTGCCATGTCTCCGAGTCTGGCTCCGGCATTTCGAGATCCCGTCAGAGCGATGTCATGGTTTTGCTACAAGATCCGCCCGGGTCGCCACGACGTGCGCTTTTCCGAATAATGGCGCCGTGGCCGAGGTACTGGTGGTAGAAGACGACGCGGCGGTGCGGGAAGGACTGCAACTGGCCCTGCGCCGGCAGGGACACGTGGTGCACACCGCGGAATCGGGCGAGCTCGGCATCGAGGTGCTCGTGCACCAGCATCCCGACATCGTCGTGCTCGACCTCATGCTGCCCGGCATGGACGGCTTCGAGACGTGCCGCCGGATGCGCGCGTCGGGACCGATCCCGATCATCATGCTCACCGCGCGCAGCGACGACTTCGACGTCGTGGCCGGGCTCGAAGCGGGCGCCGACGACTACGTCGCCAAACCGGTCGAACCCCGGGTGCTGGACGCGCGGATCCGGGCCGTGCTGCGCCGGGCCGTCGCGGAGCGGCCGGACGAGCCGCCGCAGCCCGAGGAACGGCACGGCGACCTGGTCATCGACCGCGCCGGGCTCGAGGTGACCAAGCGCGGCGCCCCGGTGTCGCTGACCCCGACCGAGCTGAAGCTGCTGCTGGAGCTCTCGCGCACGCCCGGGCAGGTGTTCAGCCGCCAGCAGATCCTCTCCGCCGTCTGGGACCACGACTACCTCGGCGACTCGCGGCTCGTCGACGCGTGCGTGCAGCGGCTGCGCGCGAAGATCGAAGACGTGCCGGCGAAGCCGGAGCACGTGCAGACGGTCCGGGGGTTCGGCTACCGGTTCGGCCGGTCGTGATCCGGCAGGTCCGCTCGTGGCTGGCCGGGCTGAGGCCCCGGCTGGTCGCCGCGTTCGCGGTCATCATGATCCTCGGCGCCACCGCCGCGGCCGGCGCGAGCTACGTCTCCGCGCGCAACGCCATCCTCAAGGGCATCCAGGACCAGACGATGCTGAAGCTGCGCGACCAGATCGTCGCGTACCTGCCGACCGTGTCGCTGCCACCGTCCCAAGCCACGCTCGACGCGTTCGCCTCCGCGCTCAAGCCCAGCGGCGCGCTGGTCGTCTACCACGACCTGCACTCGTCTTCGGGCATGTCACTGGACCAGGTGCCCGCCGACCTGCGCCAGGCCGTGGCGACCAGCACGTACACGCAGTTCCAGCGGGTCGACGCCCACGGGTACCCCTGGTTCTTCGTGGGGATCCCGGTGCAGACCGCGACCGGCTCCACGACCGGCCTCGAGGTCTACGCGATGGCCTCGCTGGACCAGCAGCAAGCCGCGATCGACGAACTGGCCCGCCAGGCCTGGCTGGTCTCCGCGCTCGCGCTGCCGTTCGCGGTGGGGGTGGCCCTGCTGGCCGCGCGGCAGGTGCTGCGGCCGGTCCGCGCGCTGAACACCGCGGCCGACCAGCTCGGCCGGGGACGGCTCGACGTGCGGCTGCGCGCCAAGGGCTCCGACGAGCTCGCGCAGCTGGTCACGACGTTCAACCACACCGCGGCGGAGCTGGAGCGCACGGTCGGCACGCTGCGCGCGATGGAGGCCGACGCGCGGCGGTTCGTCGCCGACGTCTCGCACGAGCTGCGGACGCCGCTGGCCGCGATGAACGCCGTCACCGACGTCCTCGACGAGGACGCCGGCCAGCTGCCTGCGGACACCGCAGTCGCCGCACGGCTGGTGTCGGCGGAGACGAAACGGCTGACCCGGCTGGTGCAGGACCTGATCGAGATCTCCCGGTTCGACGCGGGCCGGGCCGAGCTGCGCCGGGAAGAGCTGGACGTCGCCGCCGCAGTCACCGACAGCCTCGCCGCGCGCGGCTGGCAACCCGGTTCCGAAAACTCCACGGACACCGGCGTGGTCGCCGACCTGCCGCCCGGGATCACGGCCGCGCTCGACCGGCGGCGGCTGGACATCGTCGTGGCGAACCTCGTCGGCAACGCGCTGCGGCACGGCGCGCCCCCGGTCGAGGTGACGCTGCGGGCGGAGGGCGGCGACGTCGTGCTGGCCGTCACCGACCACGGGCCGGGCATCCCCGCCGAGGTGCTGCCCCGGATCTTCGACCGCTTCGCCAAGGCGGACACGGCCCGGGCGCGGTCCGAGGGCAGCGGGCTCGGGCTGTCCATCGCGCGCGAGAACGCGCGGTTGCACGGCGGCGACATCGTCGCGGCGAACACCGGCACGGGTGCTCGCTTCGAGCTGCGCCTGCCCCGGGCGGCCCGGTTCGAGGAGGCGCGGTGAAGAAGCTCTTGGTCCTGGTCGTGCTGCTGCTGGTGAGCGCGTGCGGCGTCAAACCGACGGGCGTCGTCCCGGCCGGGCCGGCGCCGACGCTGCGGAACCCGGGCACCAGCGGGCGCGGCACCGACGTGATCCTCTACTTCGTCATGGACGGGCGGGTGGCCCCGGTGACGCGGGCGACCGACAGCACCGCGGGTGTCGAGACGGCGCTGTCGATGCTGCTGGCCGGGCCGACCACCGAAGAGACCGCCGACGGGTACGTGTCGGGCCTTCCGCGCCGGACCGGGCCGATCGTGCTGGATCCCGGCCCGCCGGCGGCGATCTCCTTCTCGTTCCCGCTCAAGCCCATCACGGGTGTCGGGATCAACCAGCTGGTCTGCACGGCGTTCGCGGCGCTGGCGGCCGAGGGCCGGTACTCGACCGAGGCCACCCTTTCGCTCACCGGAACGGACGTCCAGCTGCCGTACCAGACGTGCCAGGCGTCCTGACCGGCTTTGTCTACTGTGGACTGTCCGGCACCGTGGCCGAGGCGACGAAGATCGGGACGGCCAGGAAGAACCGACCCGCCGCGGCCCGCGCCGACTGTTCCCGCAGCCAAGCATCGATCGGCGCCCGCGCCGCGACGCCGACGTCCCGAGCCGCCGCGGCGAGGCCGTCCAGCAGAGGCAGGAAGCTGCCGCCGGTGTCGACCATCGTCCTGACCTCGACGGCGACCTCGGTGAACCCGGCGTCGACCAGCAGGGTGCGGTACTGCCGGGCCGCACGCGGGCCTGCGATCAGGTCGGCGCGGGCGTGGACGATCGCGCGGGTCAGGGCGGGCCGGTCCGAGTCGAGCACGAGGGTGTCCCAGTCCTGCCCGCACAGCACGGCCCGGCCCCCGGGAGCCAGCACCCGCCGAGCCTCCGCGACGGCCGCCGCCGGGTCTGCCAGCTCGTGCAGCACCTTGTCGGCGCGATAGCCCCGGAACTCCCCGTCGGCGAACGGCAGCCGGAGCACGTCGGCCTCGACGAACCCCGCAGCCACGGGAGTACGCACCACCGCGGCAGGTTCGCCGGCCGAGGTGCGCGCCGCGGCGGTGGAGCCGGACGGTCCGCCGTCCGCCCGAGGCATGCTGCCGGGCGCGCGAACCGGCGCGGCACGACCAGCGCTGCGCGACCGCGCCACGGCCAGCATCCCCGGATCGCGATCCACCCCCACCGCGCGCACCCCTCGGCCGCGCAGCTCCACGACCGCCCGTCCACCACCGCAACCGACGTCCAAGACCCGCTCGCCCGGCCGGCACCTCAGCAGCTCGTACGTCGCTTCGCGCAGCTCGCCCGCCCCCGGCAAGGCGTCGGCCCGGTCGAGGCGGGCGAGCAGCTGTTCCGTCGTCATGCCCGCCATCGTCGGCCTTCAAGCCGACCTGAAGTCAAGCTCCGGGGTACGGCCGGGCCGTCCTGGCCTCCGTCAGCGACCGGGCCCACCAGCCCAGCTGGTCGAGCATCACCTTCGCCGCGACCGACGCCGCCTCGTCCGTCGGCTGCCCGTCCGCTCCGAAGCGGGCGTGGGCGCCGTGGAAGCTGACCGTGTCGCGGATCGTCACCGCGTGGAGCTCGGCGAAGACCGCCCTCAGGTGCTCGACCGCGCGCAGGCCACCCGAAATCCCGCCGTACGACACGAACGCGACCGGCTTGGCCGTCCACTCCGCGCGGTGCCAGTCGATCGCGTTCTTCAGCGAGGCCGGATAGCTGTGGTTGTACTCCGGGGTGACCACGACGAACGCGTCCGCCGCGAGAAGCCGCGGCGTCACCTTCGCGATCTCGGCCATGACCGCCGGCGACGGCACGGTGCCGAACGCCGGCAGCGCCAGCGGCAGCTCCGGCTCGGCGAGGTCGACGACGTCGACCTCGAACCCGCCGTGGTCGCCCGCGACACCGGCCAGCCAGTCGGCCACCACCGGGCCGAACCGTCCTTCCCGGACACTTCCCACGATCACCGCGACCCGCACGGGAGCTTCGGACACACTTCCTCCTTGGCACAGCGGCGTTGTTGCCGTCCGGCCCAGGATCAGACCTCAAGCTCGCTTGAAGTCAAGTGCGCGGCTGTGGTTGGCTGGGAAGCATGGTCAACGCCACAGTCCGGACGCTGCCCGATCTCACCGTCGGCGAACTCTCGCGGCGCAGCGGGGTACCTGCGTCGGCGCTGCGGTTCTACGAGGACGAAGGCCTCATCCGCAGCCGCCGCACCGCCGGCAACCAGCGCCGCTACTGCCGGGACGCGCTGCGGCGGGTGACCTTCATCCGGATGTCCCAGCGGGTCGGGATGCCGCTGTCGACAATCCGCGAAGTGCTCGCCCTGCTGCCCGACGACCGCACGCCGACGCGAGCCGACTGGGCGAGGATCTCGCAGTGCTGGCAGGACGACCTGAACGCGCGGATCCGGCAGATGGAACAGCTGCGGGACCAGCTCACCGACTGCATCGGCTGCGGCTGCATGTCCCTGGCCAAGTGCCGGCTCGCCAACCCGGGCGACCGGCTCGGCGCCG
Organism: Amycolatopsis ponsaeliensis; assembly: GCF_030182635.1. NCBI lineage: Bacteria > Bacillati > Actinomycetota > Actinomycetes > Pseudonocardiales > Pseudonocardiaceae > Amycolatopsis > Amycolatopsis ponsaeliensis. The sequence continues at coordinate 132,386 of NZ_JAPZLD010000014.1, read as the reverse complement.
ACGGGCCCGGCCCGCAGCGGCTGGCCGACCACCGCAGCGAGGGCTACGAAGACTAGCGGCGCTCCAGCACGCCGCGGACGAACATCGCCTGCCCGGCGTGCTGGATGTCGTCGTCGAGGACGCTGACCAGCCGCACGCCCAGCGACACCGGCGGGTCCCAGGCCTCGTCGACGATCCGGTCGAGCGCCGGCTCGTCGAGCCCCTGGAGGAACCGGACGGTCGACTCGTGCACGGCGTCGTAGTACCCGGTGAGCAGGTCCGGCTTGTCGACCCGGACCGCTTCGACGTCGGCCGGGCGGTGCCCGAAGCCGATGTCGCCCGCCGGGAACGGGAGGCCGAACCGCGAAAGCCAGTCCTGGCCGGTCCACACCTGCTCGGTCCCGGCCACGGCGGCGACGTGGTCGTCCTGGACGCGGGTCAGGTGCCACACCAGCCAGGCGATCGAGTTGGCCTCGTCGTCCAGCCGGGTCCGGAGCTGCTCGGCGGTGAGCCCTTCCACCGCCGCGTGCACGTTCTCCCGGACCCGGCCGAACCCGTCGACGAGCAGATCGGCCACGTTCATCGGCTGCCTCCCGTTGCTGAACCCGTTCACCGGCGTGCTACCCGATCATGCCCGCCGGCAAACGGATCCGGCTAGCGCGGCAGCAGCTGGTCGAAGAACGAACGGTAGCGGCGCAGCGCGATCCGCAGCTCCTCGGTGGCCGGTTCACCCTGCCGCCACTGGCCTTCCAGCTCGCTCTTGTGCTCGGCGAACGTGGTGGCCAGGGCGCTGATCACGGCCGCGACCAGCTCGTCGGCCTGGTGCACCGCCTGCTTCGGGTCGTCGACGAAGCCGGTCTGCACGTTCTGCCAGCGGTCCCGGAAGCCGGTGACCTTGTCCTCGTCGATCAGCGGCGGGGCCTCGACGTCACCACCCGACCGCGCGGGTGCCGCCTCCGCGGGTGCCGACTCCGCGTGGGAGTCCTCGGCGGCGGGCTGGGCCGACGCGGAAGCCAGGTCCGCCGTGCTCAGGCCATGGTCGCCGTCACGGTCGCCGTCGTAGGTTTCGCCGGTGCCCGGCTCGCGGAAGTCGGCGTGGTCCCCGGGAACTCCGGCGGTGTCCGGCTCGCGGACGTCCTCGGCGAAGTCGTCATCGTGTTCGGTGCCGTGCCGGGTCAGGTGCTCGGTCATGGTCAGCGTCCTCCGTTCCACTCGGTCCGCGGCTGCGCGGACGCCTGGTGTTCCTGGTGTCCGGTCTCGGGGGTCTCGTGGACCTCGAGCCGGTCGTCATCGCGGGCTTCGGCCTCGCCGCGGCCGGCGTGGTCGCGGTCGTGCCCGTTGCGGTCGTGCCCGTTGCGACGGTCGTGGTGGTCGTGCTGCCGGTCGTCGTCCGCGCCGTCGGTCAGCAGGTCCTCGAAGACGGTGCGGTAGCGGACCATCGCGTCGCGAAGGTCCTCAGTGGACGCTCCGTCGCTCTTCTGCTGCGTGGTGTGCGCGGCGCGGTAGTTCTCGAGGGTCTTGGCGTGCCGCACGGAAAGATCGGCCACCTGCTGCTCGTACCCCTCGGTGGGGTAGCCGCGCTCGCCCATCAGCGCGACGAGGAGATGGTCCGCTTCGGCGACCGCGGTGGACGGCTCGTCGACGAACTTTTCCTGCACCTGCGCCCATTCCCGGGCGTAGCGCTCCCGCACCGACGCCGACAGCGGGCGGATGTCGAGCTCCTTGTGCCGGCGCTCGCGCTCGGCGAGTTCCCGTTGCGCGGCACGCGGGTTGTCGCTCTCCTCGACCGTCCGGTCGTACTCCGGGCCGAACCGCTGCTGCAGGCGCTTCCGCTGCATCTCTTGCGTCACAAGCCAAATCACGGCGCCGAGCACCGCGACGGCCACGACGACGATCACGACGATCAGCCATGTGGGCATTGCAATAACACTCCTTCACGGACGTCGCCCCCGACGCGTCCGGAGTTCCCGCGGACCGGGCTCCGAAACCCGCCGGGACGCGCTCGACCTCGCGATTCGGCCGACCGGCGGCGCGAATACGGCCGGATGCCGCGCCGGCCGCGCGGGTGTAACGACGATAACACCGGAGCACTAGCGTTGTTACCATCGAAGTGCTATCGTCGATAACAGAAAGACGGAAGCGGTGATACAACCACCGCCCTGACCGGAAGAAGGAACCATGAGCACCACCGGAACCCGCGTCGCGATCGTCACCGGCGGCTCCCGCGGCATCGGCCGCCAGGTCGCCGAGCGCCTGGCCGCCGACGGCATGGCGGTCGTCGTCAACTACGCCGGCAACGAGAAGGAGGCCCAGGCCGCCGTCGACGCCATCGCCGAGCGGGGCGGGCAGGCGATCGCCGTCCGCGCCGACGTGGCCGACCCGGCCGCGGTCGCGGAGCTGTTCGACACCGCGGAACGCACTTACGGCGGCGTCGACGTCGTCGCCCACCTGGCCGGCGTCATGAACGCGCCCACCCCGATCGCCGACACCGACTTCGACGTCCTCGACCGCGTGCACCGCACCAACATCCGCGGCACGTTCGCGGTGGCCCAGCAGTCCGCGAAGCGGGTGCGCGACGGCGGCGCGGTGATCACCACCTCGACGTCGGTGCTCGGGCTGAACCTGCCCGGCTACGGCATCTACAACGCCACCAAGGGCGCGGTCGAGGCGATCACCATGATCCTGGCGCGCGAGCTGCGCGGCCGCGACATCACCGTCAACACCGTCGCCCCCGGCCCGACGGCGACCGCGCTGTTCCTCGACGGCAAGGACGAAGAGACCATCGCCCGGATGGCCAAGCAGCCGCCGCTCGAGCGGCTCGGCAAGCCCGAGGACATCGCCGAGGTCGTCGCGTTCCTCGCCGGCCCGGCCCGCTGGGTCAACGGCCAGGTGCTGCGCGCCAACGGCGGAATCGTCTGAGCAACCCATCCAGAGGAAAGGACAGAGTCATGATCATCGTCGTCACCGGCGCCTCCAGCGGGATCGGCGCCCTCTCCGCCCGGGCGCTGGCCCGGGCCGGGCACACCGTCTACGCGGGCATGCGCGACACCGGCGGCCGCAACGCGCCCCAGGTCGAAGCGGCCGCCGCGTTCGCCCGTGAGCACGGCGCCGACCTGCGCACCGTCGAGCTCGACGTCTCCAGCCAGGAGTCGGCCGACGCCGCCATCGAGCGGATCGTCGCCGATCACGGCCGGCTGGACGTCGTCGTCCACAACGCCGGGCACATGGTGCTCGGCCCGGCCGAAGCGTTCACCCCGGAGCAGCTCGCCGAGCTATACGACACCAACGCGATCGGCACCCAGCGCGTCAACCGGGCCGCCCTCCCTCACCTGCGCGCCCAGCGCGACGGGCTGCTGGTGTGGGTGTCGAGCAGCAGCGTCCGCGGCGGCACCCCGCCCTACCTCGCGCCGTACTTCGCGGCGAAGGCGGCGATGGACAGCCTCGCCGTCTCCTACGCCGCCGAAGTGGCCCGGTTCGGCATCGACACCACGATCATCGTGCCGGGCGCGTTCACCTCGGGCACCAACCACTTCCCGAACTCCGGGCACCCGGCCGACGAGGCCGTCGCGACCGCCTACGAGGAGCGGTACGCGGGGCTGATGGACCACGTCGCGGAGAAGCTGGCCGGCATCACGCCCGCCGACGCCGACGTCTCGACGGTCGCCGAGGAACTGGCGCGGGTGGTCGGCCTGCCGAAGGGCGAGCGGCCGTTCCGGGTGCACATCGACCCGTCCGACGACGGCGGGTGGCTGGTCGCGGAGGTCGGCGACCGGATCCGGAGCGAGTTCCTGCGCCGGATCGACCTGGGTGACCTGCTCAGCCCGTCCGCGTGAACCGCGTGACGATCACGTGGTCCTTCGCCGGGCCGCGGACCGCCCACTCCTGCCGCCAGCGCCGCGCGTCGAGCACCCGGTAGCTGCCGCGGTAGAGGTCGTCGCGGCAGGGGTGGTCGGTGTCCCAGCGCCCGGCGCGCAGGTCGAGGGCGTGGAAGAACCCGCCGTGGTCGAAGTGCACATCCGCGCGCCCGGGCGCGGTGGGCCGGTAGTGCAGCGTGCGGGTCACCGGTCCGGTGAACGCAGCGAGCCGCATCTCGCCGGCTTCGCGGTAGACGAGGACGCCGTCCTCCTCGGTGAAGGTGGCGGTGCCGGTCACCTCCCCCGCCGGATCCCCGTCGGCGGTGCGGATTTCGCGGTCGAGCCGCCACTCGCCGCCGAAATGCGCGGCGAGATCGGGCACCGGGAAGCACTCGTCCATCACGACCAGTGTGCACCCGCCGGATCCCGCCGCGCCGGAGAGGGCGGCCGGAAGTTGTCGGACCCCCGCTCTAGACTCGGCCGGGTGGCAGAGACCGAGTTCGCGACCGTGTCCGACGCGCTGGAGACCCTCCGGCGCGTGTTCGGCTACGACGCCTTCCGCGGTGACCAGGCGGCGATCGTCGAGCACGTGATCGCGGGTGGTGACGCGCTCGTGCTGATGCCCACCGGTGGCGGGAAGTCGTTGTGCTACCAGATTCCCGCGCTGGTGCGGCCCGGTGTGGGCGTGGTGGTGTCCCCGCTGATCGCGCTGATGCAGGACCAGGTCGACGCCTTGCGCAACGCCGGCGTCCGCGCCGGTTTCCTCAACTCCACGCAGGACTACGCGGCCCGCCAGGAGGTCGAGTCGGCGTTCCTGTCCGGCGAGCTCGACCTGCTCTACCTGGCCCCGGAACGGCTTTCGGTCGAGTCCACCGTGCGGCTGCTCGACCGCGGCAAGATCTCGCTGTTCGCGATCGACGAGGCGCACTGCGTCGCCCAGTGGGGCCACGACTTCCGGCCCGACTACCTCCAGCTCTCCGCGCTGCACGAGCGCTGGCCGGACGTGCCGCGGATCGCGCTGACCGCGACGGCCACCGAAGCCACGCACAAGGAGATCGCGGCGCGGCTGAACCTCGACGAGGCCCGCCACTTCGTCGCGAGCTTCGACCGGCCGAACATCCAGTACCGGATCGTCGGCAAGAACTCGCCGCAGCGGCAGCTGCTGGAGCTGCTGCGCACCGAGCACCAGGGTGACGCGGGGATCGTCTACTGCCTGTCCCGGAACTCGGTGGAGAAGACCGCGGAGTTCCTGGTGCAGAACGGGATCCCGGCGGTGCCGTACCACGCGGGCCTCGACGCGCGCACCCGTGCGAAGCACCAGTCGCGGTTCCTGCGCGAGGACGGCCTGATCGTGGTCGCGACGATCGCGTTCGGCATGGGCATCGACAAACCGGACGTCCGGTTCGTCGCGCACCTCGACCTGCCGAAGTCCGTCGAGGGCTACTACCAGGAGACCGGCCGGGCGGGGCGCGACGGCCTGCCGTCGACGGCCTGGCTCGCGTACGGGCTGCAGGACGTCGTGCAGCAGCGCAAGATGATCGACACGTCCGAGGGCGACGACGCGCACCGGCGGCGGCTGGGCGCGCACCTGAACGCGATGCTCGCGCTGTGCGAGACGGTGGAATGCCGCCGCGTGCAGATCCTCAACTACTTCGGGCAGAAGGCCGAGCCCTGCGGCAACTGCGACACGTGCCTGAGCCCGCCGGAGAAGTTCGACGGCACGATCCCGGCGCAGAAGCTGCTGTCGACGATCGTGCGGCTGCGGAACGAGCGGCGGCAGAAGTTCGGCGCCGGCCAGGCGATCGACATCCTGCTCGGCAAGTCCACACCGAAGGTCACGCAGTTCCAGCACGACACGCTCAAGACGTTCGGCATCGGCACCGAGCTGCGCGAGCCGGAGTGGCGCGCGGTGGTGCGGCAGCTGCTGGCCCAGGGCCTGCTCGCGGTCGAAGGCGACTACGGCTCGCTGGTGCTCACCGAGGCCAGCGCCGAAGTGCTGGGCGGTGACCGCGAGGTGATGCTGCGCCGCGAGCCCGAGCGCGCGGCGGCCGCGAAGGTCCGGGGCACCCGCAAGGCCGCCCCCGCGGCGGACTTGCCCGCGGAGGCGGCCCCGTTGTTCGAGCGCCTGCGTGCCTGGCGGGCCGGCGTCGCGAAGGAGCAGGGTGTCCCCGCGTACGTGATCTTCCACGACGCGACCCTGCGCCAGATCGCCACGCAACGGCCGTCTTCACTGGCCGACCTGGGCACGGTCAGCGGCGTCGGCGAGAACAAGCTCGCCAAGTACGGCGAGGGCGTCCTCGAGGTCCTGACCGCCGAGTGACCTAGCGGGTGGCCGGCCCCGGCCCCGGGTGCCCGTCCGGCCCGGTCACGGAGTTGACCTTGCGGACCGCGCCGGCGATCTGCTCGTGGTACTTGCCCTTGGTCTTGTCGTCGACGAACTTGGCCGCCTTGCCGACGGCCCCGTTCACCTTTTCGGGGTTCTTCTTGGCGTACGCGCGGGCGGCGCCGGCCGCGCCGGCCAGCACGGTGAGCTTGCGCAGGAAAGCCATGGTCGTCTCCCTCGTCGGTGTGCGGTCATCCTGACAACGCGGACGAACCACCCGGAGGTTCCCCGTGTGACCCAGACCAAACCTGCCCGCCGTGGCGCTGGGCCGGAAATCGCGCGCGCACCTGGGCGGGCGCGCCTAGGCTCACGATCATGCGCGACCTGGCCGCCCTGCCGAAGGCCCACCTGCACGTCCACCTGGAGAGCACGATCCGGCCGGACACGCTCCGTGAGCTCGGCGCGGCCAACGGCGTCGATGTCCCGGCCGAGCCTCCGGTGTTCGACGGCTTCCGCGCCTTCGCCGACTACAACGCGCTCGTCCGGGCGTGCCTCCGGCGTCCGGAGGACTTCGAGCGGATCGCCCGCGAGTACTGCGAAGACGAAGCCGCCCAGGGCACGCGCTATGCGGAAGTCACGTTCACCGCGGCGTCGCACGGGGAACGCCTGGGCGACCTCGAGATGCCGCTCGACTCCGTCCTCAAAGGACTGAACGCGAGCACTGCCGGGCTCGGGTGGCGGCTGCTGCTGGACCACTCGCGACGCCGCTCGGTCGAACGCGCCGAACGCACCCTCGACCTCGCGCTGAAGTACGACGAAGTCTTCGCGATCGGCATGGCCGGCGAGGAAAACCACTCCCTGCAGCCTTTCGCGACGGTCTTCGAGAAGGCCCGCGCGGCCGGCGTCCACCTGCTGCACCACACCGGCGAGGACGCCGGCCCGGACAGCATCCGCGAAGCCTTCGACGTCGGCCGCACCGAACGGCTGGGCCACGGCATCCGCGTCCTCGAAGACCCCGCACTGGTCGCCGAGGTCCGCGACCGGGGGCTGGCGCTGGAGGTCTGCCCGTCGTCGAACGTGACGCTGGGGCTGGTTCCGTCACTGCCCGAGCACCCCCTCCCCCGGCTCCTCGACGCGGGGCTGACGGTCACGCTCAACACCGACGTCCCGTCGGTCACCGGCGCGAACCTGGCAACGGAGTACGCCCGCGTCCGGGACGCCTTCGGCTACGACGACGCGGCGATGGCGGACTTCGCGCGGGCGAGCGTCACCGCGTCCTTCGCGCCCGAAGCGACGAAGGAAGCGATGCTGCGCGGCATCGACGCGTGGCTCACACCGGCAGCAGGCGGGTGACCAGTGTGCCGAGCTGGTGCACCGTGCGGCACTCGTGCATCTCGACGACGTCGGCGTACTCCAGCGCCGCCGAGTCGCCGGTCGACCACAGCGAGCGGCGCTCCGGGTTCAGCCAGTAGACGTGCCGGGCGCGGGCCTTGATCTCGCGGACGGCGTCGAGGTTCGGGTCACCGCCGTTCGTGCGGGCGTCGCCGAGGATCAGCACCGACGTCCGCGGGCCGACCGCGTCGAGCCAGTTCGCCGTGAACTGGCGCAGTGAGCCGCCGTAGTCGCTGTGGCCGTCCCAGCGCACCAGCGCCGCCTCGGACAGCATCCGCGCGCCCAGGTGCTCGGGGTCGGCCGCGCCGCCGGTGACCAGGTGGGTGACCTCGTCGGCGCTGTCGACGAACGCGAACACGCGGATCTTGCTGAACTGGTCGCGCAGGGCCTGCACCAGCAGCATGGTGAAGTTCGCGAACCCCGCCACGGACCCGGAAAGATCGCACAGCAGCACGATCTCGGGCCGGCCGGGCCGCCGGTGGCGGTAGGCCGGGCGCAGCGGCACCCCGCCGGTCGACAGCGACCGGCGCAAGGTGCGGCGAAGGTCGATCTGCCCGCGCGTGGTGCGCTTGCGGCGGGCGGCGAGGCGCGTCGCGAGCTTGCGCGACAACGGCTGGATCGTCCGGCGCAGCTCGGCGAGCTGGGTGCGGCTGGCGATGAGGAAGTCGACGCGGTCGGGCGCGGGCGCGATGGCGTGCTTGGCCACGCGCTCACGGCCCCGGACCTCGGCCGCGCGCCGGCGCGCCTCGGTGCGGACCTGCCCGCGGAAGCCTTCGACGCGGCGCCGGATCTCGTCGCGGTCGAACCGGTCGGTGAACTCGCCGCGCACGCCGCCTCCGCGCACCGCGGCCAGCACCCGCGCGATCAGCGTCTGCGGCTGGAGCCGCTCCAGGGTCTGGTGGGCCGAGAAGCCGCCACCGGGACCGGACGCCGAGCCGTACTGGCCGAGCATGTCGACCGCGAGCCCGGCGAGCTGGGCCAGCGCCTGCTGGTCGCCGTCCGCGAGCGCGGCGGCGAGCTCCTCTCGCAGCTCCTCCAGCGTCGACGGCTGGTCTTCGCGAGCCCGCTCGGGCGCACCGATCCCGGCCGGGAAGTACAGGTCGAACGCGGCGTCGAACACCGCGCGCTGCCCGCCGCGCCGGACCAGCGCCGCGGCCAGCCCTTCGCGGACCAGCTCGCGGTCGTCGAACCCGAGGACTTCGAGCGCGGCCGCGGCGTCGACCGTCTCGGCGGGGCCGGCCGGGATGCCCTGGGCCCGCAGGGCCCGGACGAACGACGCGAGCCGCTCCGGCACGCCGCCGGTCACGACGCGTCCAGGACCTGTTCGAGCTTCAGGCCGGCACCGGCCTTGGCGATGTCGTCCTGGTGCTTGAGGACGACGCCGAGGCTTTCGCGGACGACCTGCTCGTCCAGCGTCGACGCGCCGAGCGCGAGCAGCGTGCGTGCCCAGTCGATGGTCTCGGCGACCGAGGGCAGCTTGCGCAGGTCCATCGCGCGCAGGGCGGCGATCACCCGGACGACCGAATCGGCGAGCGCGGCGTCGATGCCGGGGACCTTGAGCCGGACGATCTCGCGTTCCAGCTCCTCGTCCGGGAAGTCGATGTGCAGGAACAGGCACCGGCGGCGCAGCGCTTCGGACAGCTCGCGCGTCGCGTTGGAGGTCAGGACGGCGAACGGCGCGCGCGTCGCGGTGATCGTGCCCAGCTCCGGCACGGTCACCTGGAAGTCGCCGAGCACCTCCAGCAGCAGGCCTTCGACCTCCATGTCGGCCTTGTCGGTCTCGTCGATGAGCAGCACGGTCGGCTCGTCCGAGGAGATCGCGGTGAGCAGCGGGCGGCGCAGCAGGAACTCCTCGCCGAAGATGTCGGTGCGGGCGTCCTCCCACGTCTCGTCGCGGCCGGCGGTGATCCGCAGCAGCTGCTTCGCGTGGTTCCACTCGTACAGCGCGCGGGCCTCGTCGATGCCCTCGTAGCACTGCAGGCGCACCAGCCGCGAGCCGCTGACCTGTGCGACGGCCTTGGCGAGCTCGGTCTTGCCGACGCCGGCGGGGCCTTCGACGAGCAGTGGTTTGCCGAGCCGGTCGGCCAGGAACACCGTGGTCGCCACCGCCGTCGAGGCCAGGTAGCCGGCCTCGGCCAGTTTCGCCGACACGTCGTCGACGGAGGTGAAGAATCCGGTGCCCACCGATGGCCTCCTAAGCGCTCGCTCACCCCGGACTGTACCGGACTGGCGGGTATGTCCAGGAGAGCTAGCATCGGCCGCGTGACCTACGTTGCGGCTTCCGGCCGATACGAATCGATCCCCTACCGGCGCTGCGGGCGGTCCGGGCTCAAGCTGCCCGTGATCTCGCTCGGGCTGTGGCACAACTTCGGCCACGACAAGCCCCTGCAGACCCAGCGCGAGATCACCCGCCGCGCGTTCGACCTCGGCATCACGCACTTCGACCTGGCCAACAACTACGGCCCGCCGTACGGCTCGGCGGAGGAGAACTTCGGGCGGCTGCTGGCCACCGACTTCAAGCCGTACCGCGACGAGCTGGTCATCTCCACCAAGGCGGGCTACGACATGTGGCCCGGCCCGTACGGCGAGTGGGGCTCCCGCAAGTACCTGCTGTCCTCGCTGGACCAGTCGCTCGGCCGCCTGGGCCTGGACTACGTCGACATCTTCTACTCGCACCGGTTCGACCCCGAGACGCCGCTGGAGGAGACGGTCGGAGCGCTCGACTCCGCCGTCCGCGCCGGGAAAGCGCTCTACGTCGGGATTTCGTCGTACAACTCGGAGCGGACCGCGGAGGCGGCCCGGCTGCTGCGCGAGCTCGGCACGCCGCTGCTGATCCACCAGCCGTCGTACTCGATGCTGAACCGCTGGATCGAGGAGGACGGCCTCCTGGACGCCCTCGACGAGGCGGGCGCGGGCTGCATCGCGTTCTCGCCGCTGGCGCAGGGGCTGCTGACGGACAAGTACCTGACCGGCGTCCCCGCGGATTCGCGGGCGGCACAGGGCAAGTCCCTCGACCCGGACACCCTGGACGAGAACCGCCTCGGCCGGGTCCGCGCACTCAACGAGATCGCCGGGCGCCGCGGGCAGTCGCTGGCGCAGCTGGCGCTCGCGTGGGCGTTGCGCGACCACCGCGTGACGTCGGTGCTGATCGGTGCCAGCAGCGTCAAGCAGTTGGAGGACAACGTCGGCGCGCTGGGCAACCTCGACTTCAGCTCCGAAGAGCTGACCGAGATCGACGGCCACGCCACCGACGCGGGCATCAACCTCTGGAAGCGGTCCTCGGACGGCTGACGGCTGACTACGGCGGGGCGCCTGGTGCGTCCCGCCGTTTTCGGCTCGACGTTTGACCAGATTTCGTATTTGGTCATATGATGGGGTCATGCCTCCTGTCGAAGACCGCGCCGAGCGGGCCGAGCGGATCCTCGACGCGGCCGCCGACCTGCTGCTGCGCGTGGGCTACCGGCGCACGACCATCGAGGACGTCGCCGAGCGCGCGGACGTCGGCAAGGGGACCGTCTACCTGCACTGGAAGAACCGCGAGGAGCTGTTCCTCGCGGTTCTGCTCCGGGAGTCCGTGCGCAGCATCGAGGACCTCGTCCGGGCGGTCGAAGCGGACCCGCTCGCCGCGCGGCTGTCGCGGCTGACCGAGGTCCAGTACACGAACGTGCTGGGGCGGCCGCTGCTGCGCGCGGGGTACGCCGACGACGCCGACACGCTCGGGAAGCTCCTGCCGAAGCTGCACGCCAAGCTCGACCCGCGCCACGACGAGGCGTTCGTCGAGTACCTCGAACTGCTGGCGGGCAACGACCTGCTGCGCGCCGACCGGCCGGCCCGGGAGCTCGCCGTCGCCTACCAGGCGGTGCTGCACGGCTTCCTCGTCAGCGTTCCGCCGGCGGAGCCCGCGTTGATCGCCGACACCGTCGCGCACGCCTTCGAGCCGGTCGCCGTCTCGACGATGCGACTGCGCGAGGTGGCGCCGCGGGTCATCGCGCTGTTCACCGAATCCGTCGCGCTCGACCGGAAGCAGCTCGAGCGCGCGTACTGAGTACTGGGAGGAAACATGCGCACGGGGATTTTGATCGACGAACTCGGTGTGGGCTTCGACGGGATGACCGCGCAAGCACGCGAAACCGCGAAGCTCGGCTACGGCACGTTGTGGCTGGCACAGCGCGGCGGCTGGGACGCGCTCACGGCGTTGCCCGCGCTCGGCGCCGCGGCGCCCGGCGTCGAACTGGGCACGTGCGTCGTGCCGACCTACCCGCGGCACCCGATCACGATGGCGGCGCAGGCGCTGACCGTCCAGGCCGCGACCGGCGCGCCGGTCCACCTCGGCGTCGGGCTGAGCCACCGGTACATCGTCGAGCGGGAGTTCGGGTACTCCTACGAGCGGCCGCTGCGGCACCTGCGCGAGTACCTCGAAGCGCTGAACCCGTTGCTGCGCGGCGAAAAGGCGGCCGTCCACGGCGAGACGCTCACCGCGGCGGGCGGCCTGACCACGCCGGGCGCGTCCCGGCCGGCGGTCCTGGTCGGCTCGGTCAGCCCGGGTTCGACGCGCCTGGCGGGCGAGCTGGCCGACGGTGTGATCACGACGTGGGCCGGCCCGCGCGCGATCGGCGAGTTCGTGGTGCCGACGCTGGGTCCCGGCCGGCGGGTCGTCTCGGGTCAGCTGATCTGCGTGACGTCCGAAGTGGACGAACGCCGCGCATGGGTGGAAGAAACTTACGGCGCGGCAGCGGAGGTCCCAGCGTACCGGTCCATTTTGGACCGTGATGGCTACGCCCGCGCCTCCGACAGCGCGATCGTGGGCGACGAGGAAACGGTGCGCCGTCAGGTGAAGTCCCTCGAAGACGCGGGCGCGACCGAGTTGCTGGTGATGCCGTTCGGATCGGCGGCGGAGCAGGCCCGGACACGCGAACTGCTGGCCGCATGACCGGGCTCTGGGTCGACGACCTCCGGCCGGCGCCGCCGGGCTGGACGTGGGCGAAGTCGAGCGAGGAGGCGATCGCACTGCTCACGGACGGCGAGTTCACGGCAATCTCGCTGGACCACGACCTCGGCGGCGGCGACACGACCCGCCCGGTCGTGCTCTGGCTGTGCGAGAACGACCGCTGGCCGGTGGAGGTCAGAGTGCACACGGCGAACCCGGTGGGCCGAGAGTGGCTCACCGGCATGGCGCGGCGATACGGACCCAGGGTCCGCTAACCGGCACCGCGGGCTCGACGGGCCTGGACCAAGTCCTCCCGGGCGCGGGCGACGCGAGACCGGACCGTGCCGACCGGGCAGCCGCACACGTCAGCAGCCTCGGCGTAAGACAAGCCGAGGACCTGGGTCAGCACGAGGACTTCGCGCCGTTCCGGGTCGAGGCCGTCGAGCAGCAGGCCCAGCTCGACGAGCTCCTCGAAGCCGGCCGCCGGGTCGCGGGTGCGCTCGGCGGCGGCTTCCCAGTCCGTGTCCGCGATCTTGGGCCGAGCGCCCGCGGCCCGGATCTGGTCGACGACGACCCGGCGTGCGATCGACAGCAGCCACGTCCGCGACGACGAACGGCCGGCGAAGCGGCGAAGGCTGCCGAACGCGCGGAGGTAGGTCTCCTGCGTCAGGTCGTCGGCCGAGGAAGCGTCGGCGAGGTGGGCGAGGAAGCGCCAGACGTCGGCCTGCGTCGCGCGGACCCACTCCTCCAAGGCCCGCCGATCGCCACGGCCCGCCGCCATCGCCAAGGCCGTGACGCGCTCGTCGTCCTCACCGCGGGTCATGATCCGGAACTTAGCAGTGACGGCGAGCCTCGCGATTCCGCCGTCCGGCTGGTGGGAGACGCGCGGTATAGGGCGTTATACGACCCTCACTCGACCTGCTTGACCGCCCACTCCGCCCACTCGCGCTGCATGGCCGAGAACCGCTTGCCCCACTCGAGAACCAGCCGGCCGTAGACCGAGGCATCGTCGTCACCCCAGTCGATCGACGCCTCCAGCTCCTCCAGACGCCCGGACCGGCGCCGGCCCGTCTCGCCCAGGTACTCCAGATACTCCCGGGCCCGCTCCGGGCCGACCACCCCGAGGAAATACACCCGCAACAGCGACTCGTTGCGCGTCACGCGGTTCGGCTCGACGTCGACCAGCCAATGCCGCAGCTCCGTGCGGCCGGCCTCGGTGATCTCGTACTCCTTGCGCCCGCGTGGCCCCTCCGCGTGGACGCGGATCTGCCCCGCCGCCTCGAGCTTGCCGAGCTCGCCGTAGAGCTGGCTCTGCGTGGCCGCCCAGACGTTGGACATCGCCTGCTCGAAGCGTTTCAGCAGGTCATAGCCGCTCATCGGGTGCTCTTCCAGGAGGCCGAGGACAGCGTGGCGCAAGCTCATGCCCTCAGTCTGACATTCCACTCTTGACATGTCTACCCAGGAGCTTCTAGTTTCGACATGTCAAAGTTGGAACGTCCGGGGGAGACCGGCATGAACTACCTGAAGAGCTTCCTTCCGTGGATCGCGTTCGCCGTGGTCGCGACGCAGTTCGACTGGCGCTGGTCCGGCCTGACCGGGCTCGTCCTCTCGGCCGCGCTCCTGCTGAACGCCCGCCGCGAAGGCCGCAAGGCGGACGCCCTCATCATCGAGTGGAGCGCGCTCGCCTTCTTCGCCCTGCTCACGACCACCGCGTTCGCCTTCCCGGCGTCGCCGCTCAAGACCTACACCGGCGCGCTCACCGACGCCTGGCTGGCGCTGACCGCCTGGGGCTCGCTCGCCATCGGAAAACCGTTCACCCTCGGCATCGCCCGCACGATGACGCCGCCGGAGCTCTGGGGCAACCCGGTCTTCAAGCGCGTCAACGCGGTCATCACGCTCGTGTGGGCCGCGAGCTTCACCGTCACCGGCCTCGCCGGCGTCGCGCTCCTGCACTTCGCGCCGCACGCGACCGCCGCCCTGATCACGCTCAAGGTCCTCGGCTTCGCCGTGCCCGTCGCCTTCACCGTCCGCTACCTGCGCATCGTGCGCGCCCGAGCCGAAAAGGCCGCCTGACATGACCACCAGCGACTTCCACCTGAGCGGTGCCTACGCCCCCGTCCACGACGAGCTGACCGCGTTCGACCTCCCCGTCACCGGCACGCTCCCGCCCGAGCTGACCGGCTGGTACCTGCGCAACGGCCCGAACCCGCGCGAGGACAGCAAGCACTGGTTCACCGGCGACGGCATGGTCCACGGCGTCCGGCTCGAGAACGGCCGCGCCGCCTGGTACCGCAACCGGTGGGTGCGCACCGACAGCTTCGACGACCCGGATCTCAAGCTGTACAACGAAGACGGCACGCGCAACCTCCACGCCAGCGTCGCGAACACGCACGTGGTGAACCACGCCGGCCGCACGCTCGCGCTCGTCGAATCCTCGCTGCCGTACGAGATCACGACCGACCTGGAAACCGTCGGCGCCTACGACTTCGGCGGCGAGCTGGCCGACTCGATGACCGCGCACCCGAAGATCTGCCCCACGACCGGGGAGCTGCACTTCTTCGGCTACGGCAGCATCACCGCGCCGCACGTCAGCTACTACCGCGCCGACGCCGCCGGCAAGCTCGTGGTCAAACAGCCCATCGACGTCCCGGGGCTGACGATGATGCACGACTTCGCGCTCACCGCGGAGCACGCCGTCTTCTACGACCTCCCGGTGGTGTTCGACCACGCGTCGGTCGGCAAGGGCATGCCCTACCGCTGGGACGCGGGCTACGGCGCCCGGCTCGGCGTGCTGCGCCGCGACCGGCCCGAAGCCGGCGTGCGCTGGCTGGAGATCGAGCCCTGCTACGTCTTCCACACGCTCAACGCCTTCGACACCCGGGACGGCCGGATCGTCGTGCACGTCCTGCGCTACGACCACCAGTGGCAGGCGGGCCACGACGACCCGCCGGCGTTCCTGTACCGGTGGACCATCGATCCCGTCGCCGGGACGGTGACCGAGGACCGGCTCGACGACCGGCCCGGCGAGTTCCCCCGCATCGACGACCGGCTCGCCGGGTCCGACGCGCGTTTCGGGCACGTCACCGGCCACGACGTCCTGCGCCGCTACGACCTGCACGCGGGGACGGCCACCGAGCACGTCTTCGGCGAAGGGCGGGTGCCCGGCGAGGCGGTGTTCGTCCCGGCGGAGCACGGCGAAGGCTGGCTGCTGACCTACGTCTACGACGCGGCCGAGGACCGCAGCGACCTCGTCGTGCTCGACGCCGGGGACGTCGCCGCCGCGCCGGTCGCCACGGTCCACCTGCCGCAGCGCGTTCCCGCGGGCTTCCACGGGAACTGGCTGCCGGACGCGTGACGCGTCAGGCGAACTTGGTCTTCGGCCGCTCCTGCCGGACGTCGTCGACGAAGACGTCGACCTTCTCGTCGAGGAACGCCACCAGGCCCGCGGCGCGTTCGCTCTCCGGCAGCGGCGTCGGGTAGCTCCACGCGAGGTCCCCGTGCCCGGCCACGTCGAAGTGGTCGGCGGCGCCCTTGTACGGGCAGTGCGTCACCGTGTCGATCTTCTCGAGCAGGTCCATCCGGACGTCGACGCGCGGCAGGTAGTACCGGGTCGGCAGGCCGGTCTCGAAGAGCAGGTGCGGCCGCACGGTGTCGGCGACGGTGACGCCGTCGACCTCGATGCGCACGTGGCGCGAGCTCGGCAGGATGTCGACGCGGACGCCGGGGTCGCGCGGGTGCGTGAAGATCTGTTCGTCCTCCTCGAACCAGTCGAACGCGCCGAAGTCGAAGCGGACGTGGTCGCGGAGCTCCTCGAGGGGCGAATCCGGGTATTCCAGCGCGGCGTCCACCGCCTCGGCTCCGCCACCCTTTATCGTCGACAGAACGCCTTCTCCGCGGCTGGGCGAATGCGACGTCCGGCCGGAGGGGGCGAGAACGCCGCTGACGACGTCCGCGCGCGGGAAGTAGTACGTCGGGTAGTAAGAAACTTCCCACACCAGAAGGGGGTGCACCGTGTCCGCGACGACCTGGCCGCCGAGGAACACGCGTACCCGCTTCGCGCCTTGTGCCACGCGGACCCGGCCGCGTACCGGAGTGCTCATGCCCCGGTCAACGGGTCCCGAAGCGAGCGTATTCCGGCGAAACCGGGGCTCGGGCGGCTAGCGTGGCAGGAAGCAAGCGGATGACAGGAGGCGGGCACGGGTGGCCGGCGTAGATGCTCCAACGGTCGGGACCCCCGCCGGGATGCGCAAGATCAACCAGCGGGCGGTGCTCGACCTGCTGCGCCGCAGCGGACCGGCGACCCGGCCGCAGGTGGCGAAGGACACCGGGCTGTCGAAGCCGACGGTGAGCCAGGCGCTGCTCGCGCTGGAAGCCGCCGGGCTGGCGCGCCCGACCGGGCACACCTCGACCGGCACCGGACGCTCGGCCGTGCTGTACGAGGCCGACCCGACCGCGGGGTACGTGCTGGGCGTCGACATCGGGCGCGAGCACCTGCGCGTCGCGGTGTCCGACCTCGGCCGCACGATCGTGGCGCGCCGCGACGAACGGAACACGGCGCGTTCCGGCGCCGCCCTGGTCACGGCGGTCGGGAAGATCGCGGCTTCGGCCGTCGCGGAGGCGCGGCTGTCGCAGGCCGACATCGTTGTCCGCGTGGTCGGCTCCCCCGGCGTCGCCGATCCGGAGAAGCGCTGCTTCCGGCACGCGCCGAACCTGCCGGGCTGGGGCCGCGCCGGGCTGATCGACGACCTCGAGGCGGTGCTGGGCCCGGACCTGATGGTGGAGAACGACGCGAACCTGACGGCGGTCGGCGAGGGCGAAAGCGGCGCCGCGCGCGGGGCGTCGGTGTTCGGCTGCATCACGATCGGCACGGGCGTCGGCATGGGCATGATGGTCGACGGCCGGGTGTTCCGCGGCGCGACGGGCGCGGCGGGCGAGATCGGCTACCTGCCGTACGGCCGCACCCGCGCGGCCGACTCCCCCGGTTCCCCGCCGGCGCGCGGCCACCTCGAAGAGGCGACGGCGGCCCAGTCGGTGGTCCGCGGCGCCCGCGAACTCGGCTTGGGCACGGCGAAGTCGGCCCGCGAGGTGTTCCGCTTGGCCCGCGAAGGCGACGAACTGGCCCGGCGCGCTCTCGAAGCCGAGGCCGACCGGCTGGCGTACACGGTGGCCTCGGTGGCGGCGGTGATCGACCCGGAGCTGATCGTCCTGGGCGGCGGGATGGGCACGGCGGCGGACCTGCTGCTGGAGCCGCTGGACCGCGCGCTGCGGGCGTTCACGCCGCTGGTGCCGAAGGTGGTCCAGGGCGAACTGGGCGAGGACGCGGTGCTGGCGGGGGCGATCAGTGTGGGGCTGCGGGCGGCTCAGGGCCTGGTCTTCGACCGCCGCGTCGGCGCGGCCTGACTGCCCTCTGGCGGCTGCCGACCTCCCCGATGGTCTTGAATGAGTCATTCAGGACCTCCGACGCCCTGAATGACTCATTCAAGACGTTTGCCGGTGTCACCTAAGCCGCGCGCCAGGCTTCGCCGCCGGTCGACACCCGCCACGGGGTCAGCTTCAGGACCGTGATCTTCGGGTCGCGGTGGTCTTCGCCGCCCAGGATCTTCGGGTCGTAGCCCAGCGGCTCCGGCGTCGAGGCGAACAGGTCCCACAAGAACCTGCGCGTCTCCTCGTCGTCCGCGAACTCCGCGCGGCACTCCGCCACCGCCACCTCGTGCTGCGGGTCCCAGTACGAGCACGACACGTACGGCGACGCCGCCAGGTGCGCCAGCTTCAGCGGCGTCGGCCGGGTGAACAGCCACCCCGTCAAGCCGTCGGAGCCGAGGTCCCAGATCGGGTGGACCACCCGCGACCGCGGCCGGCCCCGGCCGTCGACGGTCACCAGCGTGCACCACACGATCCGGTGCGCCACGCGGACGAACGCTCCGGCCAGCTGGGCCGGCACCCTGCTAGATTCCACAACCATGGTTGTGAATCCTAGCCCGGACGGCCTCGATCTGTCACTCACCGCCCTCTTCGCGGGCTGGGCGATGACCGACGAGGTGCAGCGGCGGCTCACCGGCCAGGGCTTCGGCGACCTGCGCTTCAACGACGGCGTCGTGATCCAGCACGTCCTCGCCGCGCCGCTGTCCATCACCGCGCTCGCCGACCGGATGGGCGTGACGCAGCAGGCCGCGTCGAAGGCCGTCGCCGATCTCGAACGCCGGGGGCTGGTCCGGCGTGCGCCCGATCCGGCCGACGCGCGCACCAAGCTGCTGCACCTCACCGAGCACGCGCACGACGCCGTCGAAGCCACCCGGACCCTGCGAGCAGACCTTCAGGACGAACTCGAGACGGAGTTCGGCGCCGGCCGCGTCGAGGACGCCCGCGCTTTGCTGGCAGCGGTCATCGGCCGCTTCGGCGGTGGCGACGCGATCCGCGCGAGAAGGGTCCGGCCGCCGCGCTGATTACCTGCCACGTAATCGACCGCGAAGCCCGCGCGGCCGACGATGGCCCCCATGAGCGAAACGAACCGCATGATCGTCGTCGACTGCCTGGAGAACCTGTTCGTGCACAAGGACTTCGACGCCGCGAAGGCCGCGCTGCACCCCGATTTCGTCACCCACAGCCCCGGCCTGCCCAACGGCCGCGACGCGTTTGCCGACGCCGTCAAGAACTCACCGCTCGCCGGCGCGACCGCGGAAATCAAGCACATCGCCGCCGAGCACGACCTCGTCATGGTGCACCTGCACGTGGCGGGCACGGCCATCGTCGACATCCTGCGCGTCGAGGACGGCCTGCTCGTCGAGCACTGGGACGTCAAGCAGCCCGGGTGATCACGCAGGTCCCCGACGCCGTCGCCAGCAGCTTGCCTTCGGCGTCGCGGATCTCCCCCTCGGCGAACGCGATCCGCGAGCCCTCCTTCACCACGCGCCCGGTCGCGCGGATCTCGCCGCGGCCCGCGTGGATGGCGCGCAGGTAGCTCACCTTCAGCTCCACCGACGAGTAGCCGACGCCGGCCGGCAGCGTCGTGTGCACCGCACAGCCGACCACCGAGTCCAGCATCGTCGCCGCGACCCCGCCGTGGACCATCCCGATCGGGTTGTACAGCGACTCGTCGGGCTCGGCGACGGCGACCACCTCGCCGTGGCCGATGCGCTCCCAGCGCAGCCCGAAGTGCGCGGCGATCGGCGGCCCCGGCAGCGTGCCGTCGGCGATGGCCGTCATGTACTCGAACCCGGTCATCGACGCGCCGAGCCGGGCGGTCGGCAGCGGGTCCTGCCAGGTGATGGTCTTCGAGCGGGTCTGCGCCCCGGCGGCCACATCGGTCATCTCGGCTCCTCGATTATGACAACTGTCTTAATCGCAGCCTCGCCCGCGCACCCGCCCGCGTCAAGCGCGGCGTGACCCAGGCCACCGGAGGTCCCGGCCCGGGTGGAATCATCCTGGGGTGGACAACGACGCCGGCCGCAAGCTCATCGACCCCGAACGGGTGGCCGCCGCGGTCGACGGGCTGGGCGACCGCGCCGTCATCGACGAGTGGGCCCAGCGTTTCTCCGTGGTCGCCGACCCGTCCCGGCTGGCGCTGCTCGTCTCGATCCACTACGCCCGCGAAATCAGCGTCACCGACCTCGCCGCCGTCACCGGCATGACCGACACCGCGGTTTCCCAGGCCCTGCGGCTGCTGCGCGCGCACGGGCTGGTCACCACGCAGCGCACCGGGCGCGTCGTGCGCTACCGGCTCGCGGACGCCACCGTGCACGAGCTCATCCATCGGGTACGGCCGCACCCGGAACGGCCCGCGGATGACGAGGACCGGTAGCGTGCGAGCATGACGGGACTGCCCGAAACCATCACCGCCTGCCTGTTCGACCTCGATGGAGTGTTGACCGGCACCGCGGTTCTCCACAGCCAAGCCTGGAAACGGACTTTCGACGAGTTTCTTCGCGCCCGCGACGGCGATGAGTACCGCGAGTTCACCGACCAGGACTACGCGACCTATGTGGACGGCCGCCCGCGCGCCGACGGGGTCCGTGAATTCCTGCGCTCGCGCGGGATCGAGCTGCCCGAAGGCACCCCCGACGACGCCCCGGACGCCGCCACCGTCAACGGCGTCGGCAACCGCAAGAACGAGCTGGTCCTGAAAATCATCGACGAACGCGGGGTGAATCCCTACCCCGGCTCGATCCGCTACCTCGAAGCGGTCAAGGCCGCCGGGCTGCGGATCGCCGTCGTGACGTCGTCGGCGAACGGCGCGAAGGTGCTCGACGCCGGTGACCTCAGCAAGTACGTCGAAGCCCGCGTCGACGGCCTGACCATCCGCGAGCGGAACCTCAAGGGCAAGCCCGCGCCGGACTCGTTCCTGGCCGGCGCCGCGGAACTCGGCGTCGAACCCGCGCACGCGGCCGTGTTCGAGGACGCCCAGTCCGGCGTGCAGGCCGGGAAGGCCGGCAACTTCGGCTACGTCGTCGGCGTGAACCGCGCCGACCAGGCCGACCAGCTCCGGGCCCACGGGGCCGACATCGTCGTCGACGACCTCGCCGACCTCCTGGAGGATTGATGACCGAAGAAGAACCCCGCGGCTACGAATGCTCGCCGTGGGAGCTGCGCTGGCGCGGCATGGACGTCGACGCCCTGCAGCGCACCGAGTCCGCGTTCGCCGTGTCGAACGGGCACATCGGGATGCGCGGAACGCTCGAGGAAGCCGAGCCGCGCGGCCTGCCCGGTACCTACCTCAACGGCTTCTACGAGCAGCACGAGCTGCCGTACGCCGAAGCGGGCTACGGCTACCCCGAAGAGGGCCAGACCGTCGTCAACGTGACCGACGGCAAGATCATCCGGCTGCTCGTCGAGGACGAGCCGCTCGACATGCGCTACGGCGCGGCCACCAAGCACGACCGGGTGCTCGACTTCCGCAAGGGCACGCTGTGCCGCAGCACCGAATGGTCGTCGCCGACCGGACGGCGGGTCCGCGTGCGCACCGAGCGGCTGGTGTCGTTCACCCAGCGCGCGGTCGCCGCGATCCGGTACGAGGTCGAACCACTCGACGAGGACCTGCAGCTGGTCGTCCAGTCCGACCTGCTGGCCAACGAGCCCATCGAGTCCGACACCAGTGACCCGCGGGTGGCCGCCGCGCTGAACTCGCCGCTGGTCGGCGAGTTCCACCGCGCGTCCGACTACAACGCCGTGCTGGTGCACCAGACCCGCCGGTCCGGGCTGCGGATGGCCGCGGCGATGGACCACAAGATCGAGGTGGACGACGGGATCCGCGCCCGCATCCACTCCGAGGAGGACCTCGCACGGCTCACCGTCGCGGTCGACGTGCCGAAGGGCGGGCGGCTGCGCATCACCAAGTTCCTCGCCTACGGCTGGTCGGCGCAGCGCTCGGTGCCGGCGCTGCGGTCGCAGGTCGAGGCCGCGCTGGCGGGCGCGCGCCAGACCGGCTGGAAGGGCCTGGTCACCGAGCAGCGCCAGTTCCTCGACGACTTCTGGGCCACCTCGGACATCGAGATCGAGGGCGATCCCGAGCTGCAGCAAGCGGTTCGCTTCGCGCTGTTCCACCTCCTGCAGGCCGGGGCCCGCGGCGAAAGCCGCGCGATCGCGGGCAAGGGGCTGACCGGCCCGGGCTACGACGGGCACGCCTTCTGGGACACCGAGTCGTTCGTCCTGCCGGTGCTCACCTACACGATGCCGGACGCGGCGCGCGACGCCCTCCGCTGGCGGCACTCCACAATGGACAAAGCGCGGGAACGCGCGCACCAGCTGGGGTTGCGCGGCGCGGCGTTCCCGTGGCGCTCGATCAACGGCGCCGAGTGCTCGGCGTACTGGCCGGCGGGCACGGCCGCGTTCCACGTCAGCGCGGACATCGCCGACGCCGTGCTGCGCTACCTCAACGCGACCGGCGACGACGAGTTCGAGCGCGACTACGGCACCGAGCTGATGCTGGAAACCGCGCGGCTGTGGGCGTCACTGGGCCACCACGACCGGCACGGCGCGTTCCGCATCGACGGCGTCACCGGGCCGGACGAGTATTCCGCGGTGGCGGACAACAACGTCTACACGAACCTGATGGCGAAGCGGAACCTGCTGGCGGCGGCGGAGTCGTGCGAGCGCCAGCCGGACGTGGCGGCGCGGTTCGGCGTCGACACGGTCGAGCTGGACTCGTGGCGCGCGGCCGCCGCGGCGATGTTCCTGCCCTACGACGAAGAACTCGGCGTGCACCCGCAGTCGGAGGGCTTCCTCGACCACGACGAGTGGGACTACGAGAACACCGACCTCGCGCACTACCCGCTGCTGCTGCACTTCCCGTACTTCGACCTGTACCGCAAGCAGGTCGTGAAGCAGGCGGACCTGGTGCTGGCGCTGTACCTGTGCGGCGACTCGTTCAGCCCGGAGGAGAAGGCCCGCAACTTCGCCTACTACGAAGCGAGGACCGTGCGCGACTCCTCGCTGTCGGCGGGGACGCAGGCGGTGGTCGCGGCCGAGGTCGGGCACCTCGAACTGGCCTACGACTACCTCGCCGAGGCCGCGCTGACCGACCTGCACGACGTGCACAACAACGTGCGCAACGGCCTGCACATGGCGTCACTGGCCGGGGCGTGGCAGGGCGCCGTGGCCGGCTTCGGCGGCCTGCGCGACCACGGTTCGACGATGGCGTTCGCGCCGCGGCTGCCGCCGCAGCTGGACCGGATCACCTTCCGGCTGATGTTCCGCGGCACCCGGTTCCAGGTGGAGATCGACCGCGACCAGGCGACCTACCACGTGCTGGACGGCGAGCCGCTGGACGTGCTGCACCACGGCGAGCGCGTCACGGTCACCGCCGAGCCGCAGCGGTTCGCGATCCCGAAGATCGACGCGGGTGACCCGCCGGGCCAGCCCCCGGGCCGCGCCCCGATGCGGCGCGACTCGGAGAAGGTGCGTCAGTACGCGGATCCGACCAACCCGGTCACTCTGGAAGGTCGCTGACGACATCACGCCCGGGTGGGGCCGGAATCTCTTCGGTCCCACCCGGGTTGACGTCCGGGTCCGGCGCGGTCGGGACGTCGTGCGTCAGCTGACCGGGAGTCGGGAGCTTGGGGAGCTCGTCGTCCTCGTCGTCGCGGGCGTGGCTGTGCTGCTGCTGGCTCATACCTTCCGGAATACCCGGTTTTCCCGGCCGCGGCCAGGGGTCAGGCCGCCACGACCTTGTTCCCCGCCTTTTCCCGCGCCTTGTCCTGCAGGGTCAGCAGCAGGCCGTCGCGGGTCGACCAGGGGCAGATCGCGACCTTGCCGCCCGCGACCGTCAGCAGCGCTTCCGCCACGATCGCGCCCGCCAGCGCCTGGTGGGCGCGGCTGCGGGAGATGCCCGGCAGCTTGGCCCGCTTGGACGGCGGCAGCGCGGCGAGCCGCGGGATCCAGGCGCGCAGGTCGTCGAGGCGCAGCTCCTTGCACTTGGTCGGGCGGACGCCCGCCAGCCGCGCGAGCTGCTGCAGCACCTTCGAACACCCGATGACACGCGGGTCTTCGACGTCCGCGGCCCTCAGGGTCGTGGTCACGACGTCGAGCGCGTGCGTGCGCAACGCCTTGACCTGCTTGGTCGACACGCGCTCGCCCGGCAGCCAGTCGCGGGTCATCGACCGCGCGCCCAGCGGCAGCGACCGCGCGAACGTGGCCCGGTCGCCGCGGCCCGCGGCCAGCTCGACCGTGCCGCCGCCGATGTCGAGCACCAGCAGCGGCCCGGCGTCCGCGCCGTACCAGCGGCGAGCGGCCAGGTAGGTCAGTTCGGCTTCGCGGCGGCCGGAGAGGAACCGCAGTTCGACGCCGGTTTCGCCGGCGACGTGCCGGACGACGTCGGCCGCGTTGGCGGCGTCGCGGATCGAGGACGTCGCGAGCGGGTAGATGTGGCTCACGCCGTGGCGGTAGGCGGTGGTCATGCCCGCGGCGACGGCGGCCGTGACGGCGGCGATGCCGCGGGCGGAGAGCCGGCCGCGGGCGTCGAGTTCGCGGTCGAGGCGCAGCCGGGTCTGGTGGTTCAGCAGCGGCTCGCGGGGCGAGCCGTCCACCGGGACCACCACCAAGCGGGCGCTGAACGATCCGACGTCCAGCACGCCCACCGCGGGCTCTTCGATTTTTCGCACGGCTCGGCGCACCTCGCTTCCGGACGAGTGGATATCCCCAGTTCGACAGGTCGAAACACGCAATACTGCCCGAAATCGCCGCGGTTCGCCGGGAATTGTCGGCTTTACCTCCTCCGGACGTGCTTTATTGACGCGCAGGTCACAGTGGGATAACCCGATCGAGTGAATCGCACCACTCCTGGACACGATTCGGTAACGCCCGCCCCCCGCGTCCCGACTTATCGGCGTGGGGCAGGGGAACGTGGGAGAGCGCCACTCGACGCTCGTACGGCCGGCCGCCGCCGTGCTCGCGGTGGTGGCCGGGCTCGGTTGCGTCCTGCTCGGCGTCACGGCGGTGCTCACCCCGGGCGCTCCCGGGGTGACCGCGGACCGCCCGGTGACCGTCGGTGCCGGGGTCCTGCCGGCCGCGCTGGTGATCCCCGACCTGGGCCTCGCACTCAACCACCTGGTCGACCTCGGCCACGTCGGCGGCCGCCGGGAGCAGCCCGGCACGGCGCCGGCCGTCGGCTGGTTCGCCGACGGCCCCGCACCCGGCGCACCGGGCGTCGCCGTGCTGTCCGGGCACGCCGGCTTCGGGTACACCAGCGGCGCGTTCGCCCGTCTCCGCACCCTGCTGCCGGGCGCCGCGGTCGTCGTGCGCGACGACGAGGGCCGCGAGGCCCGCTTCCAGGTTCGCCGCACCGCGACGTTCCCCGCGGACGAGCCGGACAGCACGCTCGTCGCCCCGGAGGGGCCGGGACCCGAGCTGCGCCTGATCACCAGCGACGGGACCCACGACTTCGCCGGGATCGACTCCCCGCGGATCGCCGTCTACGCGGTCCCGGTCTGACGCCGGTCCGGGCTCAGGCGAGCAGCTCCCGCAGCTGGGCCACGGCCGCGACCCGCGCCTCGCGGCCGGGCAGCATCGGGTTGACGACCAGTGTCGTCGCCCCCGCCTCCTTGAACGCCGCCAGCCGCTCCTTGACGTACCCGGCCGGGCCGACCAGCGAGATCGAGCGCAGCAGCTCGATCGGCACCGCGGCCGCGGCCTCCTCCTTCTTGCCGTCGAGGTAGAGGTCCTGGATCAGCTTCGCCTCGGCCTCGTAGCCGTAGCGGCAGGCGAGGTCGTTGTAGAAGTTCTTGCCGCGCGCGCCCATCCCACCGACGTAGAGGGCGACCAGCGGGCGCAGGTGGTCGAGCAGCGGCTCGACGTCGTCGCCGATGGCCAGCGCGGCGCTGACGAACGTGTCCAGCTCGCCCAGCGCGGGGTCGCGCTTGGCCTTGCCCGCGGCCAGGGACTCGCCCCAGACGTCGGCGGCCTTCTCCGGGTGGAAGAAGATCGGCTGCCAGCCCTCGGCGATCTCGGCGGTGAGCGCGACGTTCTTCGGCCCGAGCGAGGCCAGCAGCACCGGGATGCGCTCGCGCACCGGGTGGTTGATCAGCTTGAGCGGCTTGCCGAGGCCGGTGCCCTGCTCCGGCGGCAGCGGGATCGTGTAGTGCTTGCCGTCGTGGACGACTCGCTCGCGGCGCCACACCTGGCGGCAGATCTCGACGATCTCGCGGGTGCGGGCGAGCGGCGCGTCGTACTTCACGCCGTGGAAGCCCTCGATGACCTGCGGGCCGGAGGCGCCGAGCCCGAGGATGAACCGCCCGTCGGAGACGAAGTCGAGCCCGGCCGCGGTCATCGCGGTGAGGGTCGGGGTGCGGGTGTAGATCTGGAAGATGCCCGACGCGAGCTGGACGCGTTCGGTCTTCGCGGCCAGGTAGCCGAGCTGGCTGACGGCGTCGAAGGAGTAGGCCTCGGGAACGAAGGCGACGTCGAGGCCCACCTTCTCGAGTTCGACGATGTCCGCGACGCTGTCGGCGAAGCCTCCGGCGTAGTTGATCGCGGTCCCGATCCGCATGGCCACCTCCATTGCTGAGCAAGCGCTTAGTAGCGGATCCTAACGGGGCCGGCCGGGCCGCGCGCCGGCGATGTGCGCGCCGCCACTCACCGGCCGGTCAGGGTGCGGACCACCAGCTCCGCCGACGCCCCGGCCCCGAGCGTCGTACCGGCGTAGCGGACGTCGGCGGCGAGCGTGCCGGCCGGCGGCTCGGCCCGGACCGTGAGCCACACCGTGACCATCAGCAGCCAGCGGACGACCAGGTAGACGAACAGCAGCACACCGACCAGCGTGCCGAACGCCGCGACCACGGGCGAGCGGCCGAGCAGGTGCAGGTACAGCCCGCCGGCCTGCTGCAGCGCCGCGAGCCCGACGGCGGCGGCCCCGGCCGGCCGCAGCGTCGAGCGCAGCGGCAGCGGCCGGCGCGGCAACCGAGCCAGGCACCAGGCGATGACCAGCCAGTTCGCCGCGAGGCCGAGCAGCAGCGAACCCGCGACGAGGACGAAGTGCGCGAACCCGCCGGTCAGCCCGGTCAGGTTCAGGACCCAGGTGCCGGCCGCGCCGGTGAGCGCCGCCAGGCCGAACGACACGGCCATCGCGAGCCCGACCCCGGCCAGCACCACGACGTCGGCGGCGATGCCGCGCAGCAGCGGCCGCGGGGTGCGGTCCTGGCCGAGCATCGCGGTGACCGCGTCGCGGACGTTGCTGATCCAGCTCCAGCCCGAGTAGGCGGCGACGGCGAGCGCGAGCAGCCCGATCCGGCCGCGTTCGCCCACGACGGTGTGCACGACGCCGGTGACCTGCCCGCCGATCTCGGGCGGCAGCGAGCCGTCGATGACCCGGTCGAGCTCGGTCGCGAGCAGCCGGTCGCCGGCCAGCACGAACCCAGCCACCGAGACGGCGACCATGACCAGCGGGACCAGCGCGAGCAAGCTGAAGAAGGTGACCGCGGCGGCGTAGTGGTCACCGTCGCGTTCGCGGTACTTGGCCAGGGTCGCCCCGGCCCGCCGGACCCCCTTGCCCACGACGGCTTTCCCCGCTCCACGTCCCACCGGCCGACCCTCTCATCCGCTTGCGTCCCCCGCAGTCCGACCCGGCGGCGGGGAAAACGTCACGGCCGGATCTCGCGTGTTCCCGAGCGGGTCCGGCGTGATCACGGGCGGATCTCGCGTGATCCGGCCCGCAATTCGCGTGATCGAAGCCGGAACTCGCGAGATCCGGTTTCGATCACGCGAGTTCCGGCTTCAGTCACGCGGGTTACGGATTCGCGGATTCGGACTTGACGCGGGTTCAGCCGGGGACCACCGTGCCGCGGACGTCGCCGAAGCCGATGCGAGTGCCGGCCGGGCCGGGGGCCGTCGCGCTGATCACGACCTCGTCGCCGTCCTCCAGGAACGTCCGTTGCCGGCCGCCGGGGAGGTCCAGCGGCTCGCGGCCGCCCCAGGACAGCTCCAGGAGCGAGCCGCGCTGGTCGCGGTCCGGGCCGGTCACCGTGCCCGAGGCGAACAGGTCGCCCGTGCGCAGGCTCGCGCCGTTGACCGTCAGGTGCGCCAGCTGCTGCGGCGCCGTCCAGTACTGCGTCGCGAACGGCGGGCTCGACACGAGGTGACCGTTGAGCCGGACCTCGATCGCCAGGTCCAGGCCCTGCTTTTCGCCGGTGCGCAGGTACTCGAACGGCTCCGGGTCCTGCGGCGGGCCATCGACCCGCGCGTGCTCCAGCGCCGCGAGGGGCACGATCCACGGCGACACCGACGTCGCGAACGACTTGCCGAGGAACGGGCCCAGCGGCTGCGACTCCCAGGCCTGGATGTCGCGGGCCGACCAGTCGTTGACCAGGCAGACGCCGAAGACGTGGTCCGCGAAGTCCTCAGTGGACACTCGCGTGCCCGGCGTGGACGGGACGCCGACGACGAACCCCACCTCCGCCTCGATGTCCAGCCTTTGCGACGGCCCGAACGAAGGAGCGTCGGCGTTGCGCGGCTTGCGTTGCCCGTGCGGGCGGACGACCGGCGTACCCGACGCGACGACCGTGCCCGCCCGGCCGTGGTAGCCGATCGGGACGTGCTTCCAGTTCGGCGGCAGCTCGGCCGCGTCGGGCCGGAAGATCCGGCCGGCGTTGAGGGCGTGCTGCTCGCTGGAGTAGAAGTCGACGTAGTCGGCGACCTCGAAGGCGAGGTGCGTGGTCACCTCGGCCAGCGGGACGAGGTGCGGGCGCAGCAGGTCGGCGTACCGGGGCTCGGTCAGCCAGGTCCGGACGCTCTCCCGGACCTCCCGCCAGGTGTCCGGCCCGGCGGCCAGCAGCGGGTTGAGGACGCCATCGGTGAGCAGCGGCGCGAAGGGCGCGGCGGTCTCGGCGGCCGCGGCGGTCAGGTCCAGGACCTGCTCGCCGACGGGCACGCCGACCCGCCGCTCTTGCGCGCCGCCGACGGAGAAGACGCCGTAGGGCAGGTTGTCCAGGCCGAACGGGGTGTCGTCGGCGAGGTCGAGCCAGGTCACGTCTGCTGCTCCTCGTCATCCGGGCCGGGCCAGGCCGCCTGACGCGTGATTGCGGAGTCGACACGCGTGATCAGCGGGTCGACACGGCATTTCCCGCCGGTGCTCACTCCTTTGCTCCCTTCGAGCGGGCCGTCACCCAGGTGGCCACCACGTCCGCCAGTACCGGGAGGGGCAGGGTTCCGCTGCCCAGCACCGTGTCGTGGAACTCGCGGATGTCGAACCGGTCGCCCAGCTCGCGTTCTGCCTCCGCGCGCAGGCGCTCGATCTCCAAGCGGCCCACCATGTAGCCGAGCGCCTGCCCGGGGTGGCCCGCGTACCGGTCGATCTCCGCCTCGATCTCGATCCGCGCCATCGGCGTGTTCTCGACCAGGAAGTCCACGGCCCGCTGACGGCTCCAGCCCAGCGCGTGCAACCCCGTGTCGACGACCAGCCGCGCCGCCCGCATCGAATCCTGCGTCAGGAGGCCGAGGCGCGACACGTCGTCGGAATACAGCCCCATCTCGTCGGCGAGCCGCTCCGCGTACAACCCCCAGCCCTCGGCGTAGGCGTTGAACATGCCGATCCGCCGCAGCAGCGGGACTCCGGTGAGCTGCTGTGCGAGCGTCAGCTGGAAGTGGTGCCCCGGCACGGCTTCGTGGAACGCCACCGACTCGCCCAGCGTCCGCTGCCGCTGGTCCGCCTCGTGGGTGTTGGCGTAGTAGGTGCCCGGACGCGAACCGTCGAGCGACGGGTCGATGTAGTACGCGATCGAGCCGCTCTCGGCCTCCGCGGCGGGAACCGGCGCGACCTCGCACTTCTGCTCCGGTACACGCAAGAACCATTGCGGGGCCACGGCTTCCGCCCGTGCGATCGTCCGCCGGGCGGCGTCCAGGAGCTCGTCGCCGTCGCGCCAGCGCAGTGCCGGGTCCGTGCGGATCCGCTCGAAGATCTGCGCGAGATCCGTCGTGCCGAACACCTTCTGCCCCAGCTCGCGGTACTCCCCCGCCAGCCGCTCGATGATCACCAGGCCGGTGTCGTGCAGGTCCTGGGCCGTGCGCTCGGTCGTCGTCTCCGCGCGGATCAGGGCCGCGTAGCGCTCCGGCCCGCCCGGCAGGTCGCCGATGCCCGGCGACGTCTCCGGCCGCGCGACCGGGACCACTTCGCCGGCCAGGAAGTCGCGGTAGCGCGCGTACGCCGGGTACACGACTTCGGCCAGCAACCGGTCGCGCTCGGCCTCGAGCCCGTGGACCGGCACCTTCAGCGGGTCGGCTTCCGGAGCCGCGAGGTAGCGCTCGACGTACCCGACGCCGATGCGCGCCAGGAACTCCGGCGGCGTGAGGCCCTCGGCGAGCGCCGCCCGCTGCCGCTCGATCAGCTGGTTCAGGTACGTACCGATCGCCGCGAGCCGGCTCAGGTAGCCGCGGGCCTTGGCCTCGTCGTCGAGCACCGTCTGCGGCAGCTCCATCAGCAGTTCCAGCGCCGGCGCCGCGAGCCCGTCGCTCACCGCGATGTCGGCGCGGCCCGAGTCCAGCACGTCGATCAGCGTGCGTGCCTGCCAGATCACGACATCCCGCGTCACGCGCTCGGCGGGCGACAAGGCCGCCGCGTCGAGTGCTTCGGCTCGCGAGATCAAGCCGGTGAACGCGGCACGCTGCCGGGCGCCCGCCTCGGCGGACTGGTCGGCGAGCCGGTCGTGCGCGCCGGGGAGACCGTAGAGCGACGGCAGCAGCGGCTGTGCCTCGAACATCAGCTCCAGGCATTCGTCCGCGAGCGAATCCGGGGTGTCGGTCCGGCTCGCGACCCAGTCGGTGACGACCTTGGCCAGCGCCGGCAGCGGCAGCATGCCGTGGCCCAGCACGACTTCGTGGAAGTCCCGGATGTCGAAGCGGTCGCCGAGCGCCGCCTCCGCCTCGGCGCGCAGCCGCTGGATCTCCAGCCGCCCCACCATGTACCCGAGGGCCTGGGCCGGCCAGCCGGCGTACCGGTCGATCTCCGCCTCGATCTCCATCCGCGCCATCGGCGTGTTCTCGACGAGGAAGTCGATCGCCCGCTGCCGGCTCCAGCCCAGCGCGTGCATCCCGGTGTCGACGACCAGCCGGCCCGCCCGCATCGAGTCCTGCGTCAGCATGCCCAGCCGCGCGACGTCGTCGGAGTACAGGCCCATCTCGTCGGCGAGCCGCTCGGCGTAGAGCCCCCAGCCTTCCGCGTAGGCGTTGAACATGCCGATCCGCCGCAGCAGCGGCAGGTCCTTCAGCTCCTGGGCGAGGCTGAGCTGG
Organism: Amycolatopsis ponsaeliensis; assembly: GCF_030182635.1. Classification (NCBI taxonomy): domain Bacteria; kingdom Bacillati; phylum Actinomycetota; class Actinomycetes; order Pseudonocardiales; family Pseudonocardiaceae; genus Amycolatopsis; species Amycolatopsis ponsaeliensis. The sequence continues at coordinate 101,206 of NZ_JAPZLD010000014.1, read as the reverse complement.
AAGTGGTGGCCCGGCACGGCTTCGTGGAACGCGATCGCCTCGCTGGTGAACCGCGGGCGCTTGTCGGCTTCGTGGGTGTTGGCGTAATAGGTGCCCGGCCGCGAACCGTCGAGCGACGGCTGCAGGTAGTACGCGATCGTGCCGCTCGCCGCGTCGGCCTCGGGCACCGGCGCGACCTCGCACTTCTCCGCCGGGATGCGCGAGAACCATTGCGGCGCCACGGCTTCCGCGCGGGCGATGGCGTCCCGGGCCGCGGACAGCAGCTCCTCGCCGTCGCGCCAGCGCAACGCCGGATCGGTGCGCAGGCGCTCGAAGATCCCGGCGAGATCGGTGGTGCCGAAGACCTTCTGCCCCAGCTCGCGGTACTCCGCCCCGAGCTGCTCGATCAGCGCCAGCCCCGTGTCGTGCAGGTCCTGGGCCGTGCGCTCGGTCGTCGTCTCCGCGCGGATCAGCGCGGCGTACCGCTGCGCGCCGTCCGGGACGTGGCCGATGCCCGGCGCGGTGTCGGGCCGGCCGACCGGCTCGACCTCGGTGCGCAGGAAGTCGCGGTAGCGGGCATAAGCCGGGTGGACGACCTCGGCGAGCAGCCGGTCGCGTTCGGCTTCGAAGCCCTCGACGGCCGCCGTCGTGCCCACCTTCAGCGGATCGCTGTCCGGCGCGGCGAGGTACCGCTCGATGTACTCGACGCCGACGCGGGCGAGATATGCCGCCGGCACGAGCCCGTCGGCCAGGCTCTCTCGCTGCCGCTCGGTCAGCTGCTCGAGGAACGTGCCGATCGCGCCGAGCCGGGCGAGGTAGCCGCGGGCCTTCTTCTCGTCGTCGAGCTGGTAGTACGGCAGGTACAGCAGCAGCCCCAGCGCGGGCGCGGTCAGCCCGTCGCTGACCGCGATGTCGGCGCTGCGGGCCCCGAGCCGGTCGGCCTCGACCTCGGCGGAGGCGACGACGACTTCGCGCGTCACGGCCTCTTCCGCGGACAGGCTGCCGGCGGGCAGCGCCCGGGCGCGGGCGGCCAGGTCCCGGAACGCGGCGAGGTACCGCTCCTGCGCGGCCCGGGTCTGGTCGGCGAGCCGGTCGTGGTCGGCGGGCAGGCCGAAGACCGACGGGTACAGCGGCTCCTGCTCGAAGGTCAGCTCGACGAGCTCGGCGGCCAGGCCGTTGGCCGTGTCGCCGTGCCCGGCCACCCAGTCGTCGACGGCGGAGGCGAGCGCCGACAGCGGCAGCGCGCCGCCGGCGAGCACGAGGTCGTGGAACGCGCGGATGTCGAACCGGGACCCGAGCCGCTCCTCGGCGCCGGTGCGGATCCGCTGGATCTCCAGGCGCCCCACCATGTACGCGAGTGCCTGGCCCGGCCACGCGATGTAGCGGTCGATCTCGGACTCGACCTCGACGCGCGCCTCCGGCGTGTGCTCCAGCAGGTAGTCGACGGCCTGCTGCCGGCTCCAGCCCAGCGCGTGCAGGCCGGTGTCGACGACCAGCCGGGCCGCCCGCATCGAGTCGCCGGTCAGCATGCCGAGCCGCGCGACGTCGTCGGAGTAGAGGCCCATCTCGTCGGCGAGGCGCTCGCTGTAGAGCCCCCAGCCCTCGGTGTAGGCGGTGAAGTTGCCGATGCGGCGCAGCAGCGGCAGCTCGGTCAGCCCCTGGGCGATGCTGAGCTGGAAGTGGTGCCCGGGCACGGCTTCGTGGAACGCGGTCGACTCGGCCGTGTGCCGGAACCGCTCGCCCGCCTCGTGGGTGTTGGCGAAGTAGATGCCGGGCCGGGAGCCGTCGGCGGCCGGGCGCAGGTAGTACGCGGCGGGCGCGCCGGGCGCCGTCTCCGCCGGGACCGGCTCGACCGCGCACTGCTCCGCGGGGACCCGGCCGAACCACTTCGGGGCCTCGGCGGCGGCCCGGGCAACGGCCGTGCGGGCGGTGTCCAGCAGCTCGTCACCGCTGCTCCAGCGCAGGGCCGGGTCGGTGCGCAGGCGTTCGAAGATCTCGGCCAGGTCGTCGGTGCCGAACACCTTCTGCCCCAGCTCGCGGTACTCGGCGGCGAGCGAGTCGATGACGTCGAGGCCGATCCGGTGCAGCTCTTCCGGGGTGCGGTCGGTGGTCGTGTGCACCTTCGCGAGCCGCGCGTACGCCTCTTCGCCGCCGGGCAGCCACTTCAGGCCCGGCCGGTCGGCGGGACGCCCGTGCGGCTGCACCTCGGTGACGAGGAATTCGCGGTACTCAGCGAAGGCTGGGCGCACGACGTCGGCCAGCAGCTCGTCGCGCCGGCGGCCGAACTCCTCGTCCGGCGCCGGCTGGCGGCGCAGCGGGTCCGCGTCCGGGGCGGCGAGGTAGCGGTCGAGGTGCGCGATCGCGGCCTCGACCAGGTGCGCCACCGGAACGAGCCCGTCGGCGATGCCCTCGGCGTGCCGCCGCGCGGCCTGGCGCAGGTACTCCGGGACCGCGGCCAGGCGCCCGAGCTGGGCCTCCGCGGCCTCCCCCGCCGTCACGGTCGTCATCGGCAGCGCCATGAGCAGCGAGGCCGCGGGCGCGACCATGATGTCGGTGACCGTGTAGTCGGCCATCCGGCTGTCGATCGACGCGACGCGGTCTTCGGCCGTGGCGATCAGGACCTCGCGGGTGACCCGGTCTTCGGCGGACAGCCCGTCGACGGGCAGCGCGCGGGCCCGCTCGGCGAACTCCGCGAGCCGGGCCCGGTGCGCCTGCTCGGCTCCGGCGGACAGGTCCGGCAGGCCGGGCTCGGCCGGGCGGACGCCCAGCAGCGCGGGCGTCAGCGGATCGGCGGCGAACAGCGCTTCGACGAACTCGTCCGCGAGTTCGGTGACCGCGGTCATGGCAGGACCCCCAGCGTCGGTGATGTGCTCCAAGGCCGACCCTACTGTGCCGTTCGTTTCCCATCCGACCACAGCCACGGCCGGATGGATTTCGTGGCAATGGCACGTACCGCTCGAGGGTCCGGCCTATCTTTGGCCGGATCGGAAACGGAGATCACCGACAAGAACGGTGCGCTGTTCGCCGGGGGCGGACCACCTCGGCGCGGCCGCTCCGGCGAGGCGGTAGCGTTCAGCGGGTGGCCGTGACCGATCCCGTCGATACCCGCCTGCTCGCCGCCCTCGCCGACCTCGGCAAGGCGGCGGTGCACGAGCTGGCGGCCAAGGTCGGCATGGATCCGCGCGAGGTCGCCTACCGGCTGGTGGCGCTGTCCGGCAGCGGGCTGCCGCTGCTCGTCGGCGTCGAGAGCGATCCGCAGGGGTTGCGGGCGGCGATCGCGGGCTCGCCGCCGTCGTGGGCGAACCGGCCGCCGCAGCAGTTCCCGCCCCCGCCGTCGCAGCCGGTGCCGCAGCAGCCGGCGCCGCCGATGCCGCCGCCGGGCCCGCACGGTGTGCCGTCCGGCCCGTACAACGTCCAGGGCGCGCCTTCGGGGCCGTACAACGTCCAAGGAGCGCCGTCCGGGCCGTACAACGTCCAGGGGACGCCGTCCGGGCAGTACCCCGGCCCGCCGCCTCGGCCGCAACAGCAGCGGCCGCCCCAGCAGTTCGCCCCGCCGCCGGCGCCGGTGGACCCCGTGGTGAGCACGTGGGGCCTGCCGCAGACGGCGTCGTGGGCCCGCGGCGACGAGCCCGCCCGCCCCGCGGCCCCGGCCGGCGGCAAGCAGGGCCGGATCCGCGAGGTGCTGGAGACCCAGGGCCTGGAGGGCGAGCAGCTGTCGGTGCAGCTGCTGGAAGTCCAGGACCCCGCGGACTACCTGTTCAGCGCGGCGGGCTACCGCCTGGAAGAGGGCGAACGCTCGGTGGTCGTGCACACCGAGATCACCAACCGCGGGGCGATCCCGTTCGTGTCGCTGCCGGACAACTACCTCGAGCTGCTCGCCGCCGACGGCACCGCGATCGGCAAGGCCCCGGTGTCGCTGACGTCGCGGCCGCCGCACAAGATCGGCGTCCAGCCCGGCGAGACCCTGGGCGGCCACACGGTCTACGTCCTCCCCGACGCGACGCGGGTGGTGTCGGTGCGCTGGAGCCCGCGGCCGGAGCCGGACGAGCGCACGCTGATCTGGTCGATCGAAGACTGAGGCTCGCGGCTGGCGTCTTGAATGAGTCATTCAGGTCTTCGGGAGTCCTGAATGACTCATTCAAGACAACGGAGGAGGCACCGCTGCCGCAGCCAGGGTCAGTAGCTTTCGTCCTGCAGGATCTTCAGCGCGTTCGCGAGGTCGTCCGGGTACTCCGACTCGAACTCGACCCACCGGCCGTCCGCCGGGTGGGCGAAAGCGAGCGTCTTCGCGTGCAGCCACTGGCGGTTCAGGCCCAGGTGGCGGGCCAGGACCGGGTCCGCGCCGTACGTCAGGTCGCCGACGCAGGGGTGCTTCAGCGCCGAGAAGTGGACGCGAATCTGGTGCGTCCGCCCGGTTTCCAGCTTGATGTGCGCCAGCGACGCCGCCCGGAACGCCTCGACGACCTCGTAGTGCGTCACGCTCGGGCGGCCGCCCTGGACGACCGCGAACTTGTAGTCGTGACGCGGGTGGCGGTCGATCGGGGCGTCGATCGTGCCGCGCGTCGGGTCGGGGTGGCCCTGGACGATCGCGTGGTAGCCCTTGTCGACCGTGCGTTCCTTGAACGCGCGCTTCAGGACCGTGTACGCGTGCTCGCTCTTGGCCACCACCATCACACCGGTCGTGCCCGCGTCGAGCCGGTGCACGACGCCCTGGCGCTCGGCCGCGCCCGACGTCGCGATCCGCAGGCCGGCCGCGGCGAGGCCGCCGACCACCGTCGGGCCGGTCCAGCCCGGGCTCGGGTGCACCGCGACGCCGACCGGCTTCGAGATCACGACGATGTCGTCGTCGTCGTGGAGGATCTGCATGCCCGCGACCGGCTCGGCGATCACCTCGACCGGGTTCGCCGGCTCCGGCAGGGTGACCTCCAAGAGGCCGTCCGCGGTGAGCCGGTCCGACTTGCCCGCCGGCTGGCCGTTCAGCAGCACCGCACCGGACTCGGCCAGTTCCGCCACGACCGTGCGGGAGAGCCCGAGCAGCTTGGCGAGGCCGGCGTCGACCCGCATCCCGTCGAGCCCGTCGGGCACCGGGAGCATCCGCGAGCTCACGCCTGCTCCTCCTGCTGCTCGTCCTGCTCGGCCTTCTTCTTGTCCTTGGTCGACGTGCCGTCGTAGTCCTTGCCCAGCAGGGACAGCAGCACGATCAGAGCACCGCCGACGCAGATCGCCGAGTCGGCGATGTTGAAGATCGCGAAGCCCTTGCCATTCGGGGCGAACGCCGAGATGAAGTCGACGACGTGGCCCTGCAGCCCGCCGGGCGCGCGGAAGATGCGGTCGGTCAGGTTGCCGGTGGCGCCGGCGAGCACGAGGCCGAGCCCGATGGCCCAGCCGATCGAGCGCAGCCGCCGGGACAGCCAGACGATCGCGATGACGACGGCCAGGGCGACCAGCGCGAGCACCCACGTCATGCCGGTGGCCATCGAGAACGCGGCGCCCGGGTTGCGGATCACCTGCAGGTAGATGAGGCCGCCGAGGATCCGGACCGGCTCCTTGCCCTCGAGGTTGGCGGTGACCAGGTTCTTCGTCACCAGGTCGATCGCCCAGAACACGACCGCGACGGCGAACACCCAGCCCACACGGCGCTTCGGCAGCGGTTCGGCCGGGGTCTCGGGCACCGCCTCTTCGGGCGCGGCGGTGTCGGGTTCGGAGTGGCTGGGGTCGGTGCTCACCACCCCATTCTCCACGGCGCTGGTCAGGGCGTGTCGGCGGCGGTGACCGGGCCGCGCAGGAGCACGGCGAACGCGGCCCCGAACAGCACCACCGCCGCGGTGAGCGCCCCGGCCACCGGCGGCAGGAGGACCACGGTGACCAGTGCGAACACCCCCGCGACGGCGACGACGAACCGGCTGCGCTCGTACCCGGCGAGCAGCAGCAGCCCGAGCGTCGCCAGGAGCGCGCCCCGCACGTCCCCGGCCAGCCGGAACTGCAGCATCCCGACCAGGTCGAGCACCGGGATGGCGAGCAGGGCACCGAGGGTCCCGCAGGCGAACCGGGCGGTGCGCGGCGGCGTCCCGGCGCGGCGCAGGTTCAGCCAGTACCAGCCGGCGACGGCGGCCACGACGCAGGCGAGCGCGACGAGCCAGCCGAGGGTGGCCGACCTCGTGGGGCCGGCGTAGACGGCGACGGCGACACTCGTGCCGCCGGTACCGCCGATGGTGCCGGTGGCGAGCTCGTTCGCCCGGCTCATCGGCAGTGCGCGCAAGTCCGCGAAGGTACCGGCGGCGAGGCTCTCCCCCGGCAGCAGCTCGGCGAGCACCATGATCAGCTGCGCGAACCCCAGCGCCGCCAACGGAAACCAACAGCGTCGCTCATTCCCCATCAATGCAGGGTATCGGGTGCCCGGCGCAGCAGTACCGCGAACGCCGCGGCGAGCAGGACGGCCGCCGAAACGAGCACCCCCACGAGATCGGCCGAAAGCACCACCGCGATCACCGCGAAGACGAACGCGGTGAGCAGGACGAGCCTGCTGCGCTCGTACGCGGCGAGCACCAGCAGGCCGAGCGTGGCCAGCAGCGGACCGCGCAGCCCGTCGCCGAGGCGGAACTGCCACGACCCGATCAGGTCGAGCAGCGGGAGGGCGAGCAGCGCGCCCAGCGTGCCGAGGACGAACCACCCGGTGCGGGCGGGCCGCAGGGCGACGGCGTACCAGATCGCTGTGCCGACGAGCGCCACGCCGAGCGCGACCAGCCACGCCGGCCCGGCGGGCAGGCCCCGCCCGAGCGAGTAGAAGGCGTCCTGGCTCAGCCACTGCGCTCGGCCGTACTCCGTCGCACCGGGCGACGGCGCCGGCCCGAGGAGGAGGTTCGCGGACTCACCTTCGGCGGCGCTGCGGCGCGACAACAGCTGTACCGCCGCCATGCCGACTTGCGCGATCCCCAGCAGTGCCAACGGAAACCAGAAAACCGGCCTTCTCCCCATCCGCCCAGGCCAGCGATCAGCAGAACGGCGGCAGCTCCCGCGGGTCGCCGACCGGAGCCCAGCGGCCGTCCACCTTCGCGTACTCCCAGCGGGCCCCGCGCGAGACAATCTGGCGCAGCGCCAGCACGACGCGGTCGACGTGCTCCTCCGTGCTGCCCAGGCCGAGGCTGACGCGGATCGCCTGCCGCCCGTCGCCGCCGGTGATGCCGATCAGGCGCTTGGCCGCGATGTGCGCGCAGAACGCCCCGTCGCGCACGCCGATGCCGTACTCCGCCGACAGCACCGCCGCCACCCAGCCCGGGTCGAAGCCGTCGAGGACGAAGCTGAGCGTGCCGACGCGGTCGACCGGTGCGTCGAACAGCCGCAGCTCGGCGCAGCCCGGGATGCCCTCGAGACCCTTGCGCAGCCGGGTGAGCAGGGCCTGCTCGTGCGCCACGACGGCGTCCCAGTTCTCGCTGAGCGTCTCGCACGCGACGCCGAGCGCGTACACGCCGACGGTGTTGGGCGAGCCGGCTTCGTGGCGCTCGGGGCCGGTGTTCCAGACCACCGCGTCCTCGGTCACGAGCTTGGTCGCGCCGCCGCCGGCGAGGTACGGCTTGGCGGCGCGCAGCCAGTCGGCGCGGCCGATCAACGCACCCGCACCGAAGGGCGCGTACAGCTTGTGGCCGGACAGGGCGACGTAGTCGACGTCCAGCTCCCTGATCGAGATCCGGCGGTGCGGCGCGAGCTGGGCGGCGTCGAGCGCGATGCGGGCGCCGTGCCTGCGCGCCACGGCGGCGATCTCCGCCACCGGCAGGAGCTCACCGGTCACATTGGACGCTCCGGTGACGACGACCAACCGCGGTCCCTGCGGGGAATCCGCGAGAGCTTCGTCCACAGCGGACACTGCGGCGAGGCGGGTGCGCGGGGTCGGGATCCGCCGGACGTTCGGGCCCTGCCACGGCAGCAGCGCGGCGTGGTGCTCGGTGTCGAAGACGATCACCGTGGTGTGCCGGGGCAGGCTGCGGGCGAGCAGGTTGAAGGAGTCGGTGGTGTTGCGCGTGAAGACGACGGTGTCGGTGCGACGGGCGTCGACGAAGCGACGCAGGACGTCGCGGGTGCGCTCGTAGAGGCGCGTCGAGACCTGGGACGCGAAGCCGGCGCCGCGGTGGACGCTGGCGTACCAGGGCAGGAACTCGTCGACCTTGGCGCGGACGGCGTCGAGACACGGGGCGCTCGCGGCGTGGTCGAGGTTGGCGTAGCCGATCGATTCCCCGGTGACGAGCGGGACCCGCACGGCGGCACCCGCGACGGCCGGGATGCTTTGCGCGGCAAGGGTTCCGGCGGTCGCGGCGAATTCGGTCGGGGTGGCTCCGGCGGCGACCCGGAACTCGGCGGGAGCAGCCGTGCCGAAGCCGGTCGGGGCGGTGGTCGTGCTGGTGCGATCGATGGCGAGAGTCATCGGTGCCTCCTCGGCGGTCCGGGGGACCCCGGCGAGGGGCCCGCGCTTGCCCGTCGCACGACGCGACCGGCCCGGTCTTCACCCGGGGCACCCCACCGCGGTTGGAGGGTTGCCGGCCAGCAAGCCGGGGCTTCGCGCTGGCACTCATGACCTGAGCCAGAAGGTAACCGAGAACGCCGCCGGCGGCCAACCCCCGCCTCACATTCTGAGACGCCGCTCACACACCGTGAGGACGTCAGAGCTTCGCGCGGAAGTGTCCCGGCAGCTGCGTCACGGCGTTGTCGGCGAGGTGCGTCGCCGTGCCGGTGTACTGCTCGGCTCCGGCCGTGAAGCGCCAGCCGCCGATGGTCTTCCCGTCGACGGGCTCGCCGCTGGCCGCCGCGACCGTGGTCGAGACCTCGGCGAACGACTTGCCGTCCCAGTTCGCGGCCGGGGCGTCCGGCAGGGTCCAGAGCGTGAAGTGCACGTGGGCGCCGGTGCTGCTGCCGCCGCACGGCAGCGCGTTGCCGGTCGAGCCGAGCTCGGCGCCGGCCTCGACGTGCTCACCGTCGGTGACCTCGATGCCCTCCATGTGGTAGTACCCGGTCCGCCAGCCGCCGTCGTGGTCGATGGTCACCCAGTCCCCGCCCGCGCAGTGCTGCAGGTGGACGGTGCCGGCCAACGGCGCGCGCACGGTCTTGTCGGCCGGGCTGAAGTCGATGGCGTTCTTGACGCCGGTGCTGCCGTCGTCGGAGTGGATGCCGGCCGAGTACACCTGCTGGCCGGCCTTGAACGGCAGGGCGAACGCCGGGAAGGGGGCGACCTCCGCGGCCGCGTCCGGGACGCCGGCCAGCCCGGCCGTCACGACGATCGCCGCGATCAGGCTCGCCCCACGCACGTGAAGTTTCGTCACCCTGCGTACTCCTTTGGCTGTTCACTCACCCATTCGAACTAATGAATGGAGCGCACAGTAAGCCAAAAGGGGGAACGAAGGGAAGATCAAGTGAGATTTTTGTGGGGACAAGCGCCGGACAACGGCACTGGTTAACGGCCCGACTCGCCCTTCCAGCGGGCCAGGCGGCCGGCCCGGTCCACGGCGCGGAGCCGGAGCTCGACGGCGTCGCGGACCCCGCTGGTCGTGACCACCAGCAGCTGGTCGTGCTCCTGGAACCGGCTGGTCTTCTGCGGGGTGAAGCCGGCGCCTTCGCGCACGACCAGGCTGACCGTCGCGCCGACCGGCAGCCGCAGCTCGGACAGGTACACGCCGTGCAGCTTCGACCCGGGCTGGATGCGGACCTGCAGCAGCTCGGCGCCCAGCTCGTCCAGCGGCGCGGAGTCGACTTCGATCTCGTGCGCCTCGGACTTCTTCGCCAGCCCGAGCCAGCGCCCGAGCGGCCCGAGCGTCGCGCCCTGGAGCAGCGTCAGCACGATGACCAGCACGAAAACCGCGTTGACCAGCCGTTGCGCGCCCGGCACCCCCTGCGACAGCGGGATCATCGCGAGCACGATCGGCACCGCGCCGCGCAGCCCGGCCCACGACAGGAACGCCTGTTCCCGCCACGGCAGCCGGAACGGCAGCATCGCCAGCACGACCGAGATCGGCCGGGCCAGCAGCAGCACGACGGCCCCGGCGACCAGGCCCGGCACCACCGCCTCGAGCACCCGGCCCGGCGAGGCGAACAGGCCGAGCAGCACGAACAGCCCGATCTGCGCCAGCCAGCCGAGCCCTTCGGCGAACGACAGCGTGTCCGAGCGGTGCGGCAGCCGCGAATTGCCGAGCACCAGCGCGGCGACGTAGGTGGCGAGCAGCCCGGACGCGTGCAGCAGCTGCCCGGACGAGTACGCCACGACGCACACCGCGACCGTGGCGAGCGGGTAGAGGCCGGTCGCCGGCAACGCGGCCCGGCGCAGCGCGATCCCGCCGAGCCAGCCGAAACCGAGCCCGATCGCGAGGCCCGCCGCGAGTTCGTAGACCACCAGCAGCGGCAATGTCCAGTCCACAGTGGCGCCTTCGGCCAGCACCACGACGGCGATGTACGCGGGCGCGTCGTTGATGCCCGACTCGAGCTCCAGCGCTCCGGTGAGCCGTTTGCCGATCCCGGCCGAGCGCAGCACCGAGAACACCGCGGCCGCGTCGGTCGACGCGAGCACCGCGCCCCACAGCAGCGCGAACCGCCAGTCGAGGCCCAGCAGCCAGTGCAGGGCGGCGCCGGTCACCGCGACGCTCACCACAACGGCCACAGTGGACAGTGCGATCCCGATGCCCAGCGCGGGTTTCACCGCCGACCAGCGCGTCGTCAGGCCACCTTCGGCGAGGATCATGACGAGCGCGGCGAGGCCGAGCGACTGGGTCAGCTCGGGGTTGTCGAACCGGATGCCGAAGCCGGCTTCGCCCAGCAGCACGCCGATCGCCAGGTAGAGCAGCAGCGACGGCAGGCCCAGCCGGATCGACACGCGCACGGCGAGCACGGAGGCGAGCAGCACGGCACCGCCGACGCCGAGCAGCACGGGAAGCTGGTCCATGCCGCCTCCCTCCGAGTGCCGTGGGCCCTCAGAATAGTGAAGCGGCCGAGTTAACTCCTTCGTGTACCGCTGGGGCGCGCCGGGCGCGTGGTGTGTTAAGGCCCACCGAGCGCGGTGAGATCGACACCGAGCGCGGCGAACGGCTTCTCCGCCGCCGGAAACACCTTCACCGCGCGATGCCCGTCGCGGCCGACCCAGCCGGCACCGACCGCGCGCTCGAGCAACGCCGCGGGCACGGCTCCGGCGAGGTGGTCGCGCCGCTCCGTCCAATCCAGACAGTCGCGCAGCGGCGACCGCCGCCCGGGCGCGACCGGCACGCCGAGCTCGGCCAGCACGGCACGGCCGCGGCCGGTCAGCGCCAGCCCGCCGTCGGCGTCGATCAGGCCGGTGGCCAGCATGCCGTCGCGGAGGGCGACACCGAGCACGCCGGCGAGGTGGTCGTAGCAGGTCCGCGCGAACCCGAGCCGCTTCACCCGCAACGACGACTTCAGCCCGGTCACCGGCCGGTGCTCGGCGTGCTGGGCCAGGTGCTCGATCAGCTCGGCGACGCGCGGGTCGGCGATCCGGACGTAGCTGGCCCGGCCCTGCTTGACCCGGGCGACGAACCCGGCGTCGACCAGCCGGGAGACGTGCTCGCTGGCCGTGGAGAGCGCGATCCCGGCCGCCTTGGCCAGCTCACCGACGGTCCAGGCCCGCCCGTCGAGCAGCGCGAGGCACATGGTGGCGCGGCTCGGGTCGGCGAGCACCGCGGCAACCTCGGCGAGAGCGATCGTCTCCATGCGCCCACGGTACGGCGGCCACCCTTCGCCCGCGGCCGAAGCGACGCAGCACGCGCTTCACGTGAAAGCGACCACCAGCAAGCGGCACTTTCACGTGAAAGTGCCGCTTGTGCCCGGTCAGAGAGCTTTCAGGAACTTGGCGGCCAGGGTTACTGCCGGGCCCGAGTCGTTCGAGTCCTCCAGGAGCACCGCGAACGCCACGTTCCCGCGGTAGCCGACGAACCAGCCCGTCGCGTTCGAGCCGTCGCCGAACTGGGCCGTGCCCGTCTTGCCGAACACCTGGCCCGCGCTCGCCGCGCCGCGGCCCGTGCCGCTGGTGACCACCGCGCGCATCATCGTCCGCACCTGGCCGAGCACGGCCGCCGGCGGCGGCGAGTAGCCCTTGACGACCGTCGTGTCCAGGTCGTGCCACAGCCGCGGCGTGATCGCCTTGCCGGACGCGACCGTGGCCGCCATCAGCGCGCCGCCGAGACAGCTGGCCTGGATCCGGCCCTGGCCGAACCCGTCCTCGACCTGCTCGTCCTTGCTCGCGGCGGGCTCGACCTTGCCCAGCTCGGTGTCGATGCCGGGGATCTCGTAGTCGGCGTTGAGGCCCAGCTCGTCGGCCGCCTTCTGCAGGCCGTTGGCCGGCAGGTCGAGCGCGAGCTGCCCGAACGTCGTGTTGCACGACCGCGCGAACGCCGTCTGCAGGTTCGTCGCCCCGAGCTCGAAGCCCTCGTTCTTGACCGTCCGCGTCCCGACGGTCGCGACGCCGGGGCAGTCGACCGGCGAGGTCGCGGAGAGGCCGCTCTGCTGGACCGCGGCGACCGACGTCGCGATCTTGAACGACGACCCCGGCTCGTACAGGCCGTGAAGCGCCTTCGGTGCGTTCCCGGCGGCCGCGTTCTGCGCGACGGCCAGGATGTCGCCCGAGCCGGTGTCGAGGGCGACGATCATGGCCGAACCCTTGTTGCCGTCCACCGCGGCCTGCGCGGAGTTCTGCGCGGCCAGGCTCAGGCTCGACGTCAGCGTCTTGGCCTCACCGTCGGCCTTCCCGAACAGCGTCTCCACGTTCTTGCCACCGGTGTCGACGCGCTCGACGGCGAAGCCGCCGCCGGCCGCCGCCGTGACCTGTCCGGCGAGCGCCGAACGCAGCAGCGGCGCCGGGTCGCCTTCGACCGGACGCAGGCCGGCGGACCCGCTGATGAGCAGCGGCTTGCCGTCGCGGTCGGCCACCGCCGTCGTGTCCTGCACGGCCGTGCTGACCACCAGCCGCTGGCCCGCCTCCAGCTTCGGGTGCAGCAGCGACGGCGCCCAGTGCACGAGCCACTTCCCGCCGGCCTGGGCCAGCTGGAACGGCACGTCGTAGGTCCAGACCTTGCCCGGCTTGAGCGTCCACCCGAGGCTGAACGTCCCGCCGGTCTGCGTCGCCCCGGCCGGGGTCGGCTGCAGGACGGTCAGCTTGGCCGTCAGCGTCGACGGGTTCAGCGTGTTCCGCGCGTCCCGCAGGGCCACCGCGGCCGCCGGAGCGGCGTCGGTCAGCCGGCTCGCCGCGTCGGTGTTGTTCTCGGACAGGTCCTGCAGGTACTCGGTGATCGCCGTGTGCGGGTCGAGGGCACCCGGCGTCTCGACGCTCGTGGCCCCGGCTTCCGCCTCCGGCGCCGATCCCCCGCCGTTCAGCACGAAGAACGCCGCCACCACGACCACGACGACCAGCAGCGCGCCGCCGATCAGGACGCCCCGTCTCTTGGCAGGACTCATTTCCGCGTACCCCTCCCCCAAGGAACGCCACCGCCGTAGGTGGCCGGCCGATCTTACCGGCCACCTACGACAGCAGGTCAGGCTTTTGCTACCGAAACGGTCACCTTGGTGCCGTCGCCGACCGTGCCGGCGAAGCCCTCGGTCACCGGACTATGGGTCACCGACGTCGCCAGCGTCTCCGAGGCCAGGAACTCCTCGTGCGTCCGGGCCGCCTCGACGACGTCAGGTACCGAATCGACGGTCAGCGCGATCCGGTCGGCGACGTCCAGCCCGGCGTCGCGGCGCGCCTGCTGCACGACCCGGACCAGGTCGCGGACCAGGCCCTCGGCCGCCAGCTCCGGCGTCACCCCGGTGTCGATCAGGACCAGCCCGGACCCGCCGGGCAGCTCGGCCGCCGCGCCGCCGCCCTTGGCGACCAGCCGGCGGTCGAACTCGCCTTCCCGCAGCTCGATCCCGGCCGCGACGACCTTGCCGCCCTGCAGCGACCAGTCGCCCGCCTTGACGGCCTTGATCACGGTCTGGACGTCCTTGCCCAGCCGCGGGCCGGCGGCACGCGCGTTGACCGCGACCTCGAACCCGCCGTGCGCGGCGACGTCGGTGGTCAGCTCGACCGCCTTGACGTTCACCTCGTCGCGCAGGATGTCGGCGAAGGCGCCCAGCGTCTCGGCGTCGTCGGCCGCCACGACCAGCGAGGACAGCGGCAGCCGCACGCGCAGCTTGTTCGCCTTCCGCAGCGAAAGCGCCGACGACGCGACCTGCCGCACCCGGTCCATCGTGGTGACCAGCGCCGCGTCGGCGGGCAGGTCGAGCGCGTTCGGCCAGTCGGTGAGGTGCACCGAACGGCCGCCGGTGAGCCCGCGCCAGACGACCTCGGTGGTCAGCGGCAGCAGCGGCGCCGCGACCCGCGACGTCACCTCCAGCACCGTGTGCAGCGTGTCGATCGCGTCCTGGTCACCGGCCCAGAAGCGGTCCCGGGACCGCCGCACGTACCAGTTCGTGAGGACCTCGAGGAAGTCCCGCACGGTCTGGCACGCGCCCGCGACGTCGTAGTGGTCCATCGCGTACTCGACGTCGGTGACGAGCTCGTGCGTCTTCGCCAGGACGTACCGGTCGAGCACGTTCGACGAGTCCGTGCGCCACTTGCCTTCCACGCCTTCGGCGTTCGCGTAGAGCGCGAGGAAGTAGTACGAGTTCCACAGCGGCAGCACGGCCTGGCGGACGGCGTCGCGGATGCCCTTGTCGGTGACGACGAGGTTGCCGCCACGCAGGATCGGGCTCGCCATCAGGTACCAGCGCATGGCGTCCGAGCCGTCGCGCTCGAACACCTCGTTGACGTCCGGGTAGTTGCGCAGCGACTTGGACATCTTCGCGCCGTCGGAGCCCAGCACGATGCCGTGCGCGACGCAGGCGCGGAACGCCGGCCGGTCGAACAGCGCCGTCGCGAGCACGTGCAGCAGGTAGAACCAGCCGCGGGTCTGCCCGATGTACTCGACGATGAAGTCGCTCGGGTAGTGGTGCTCGAACCAGTCGGCGTTCTCGAACGGGTAGTGCACCTGGGCGTACGGCATCGAGCCCGAGTCGAACCAGACGTCGAGGACGTCCGGGACGCGGCGCATCGTGGACTTCCCCGTGGGGTCGTCCGGGTTCGGCCGGGTCAGCTCGTCGATGTAGGGCCGGTGCAGGTTGTCCAGCCGCACGCCGAAGTCGGCCTCCAGCTCGTCGAGCGAGCCGTAGACGTCGGTGCGCGGGTACTCCGGGTCGTCGGACTGCCACACCGGGATCGGCGTGCCGAAGTACCGGTTGCGGGAGATCGACCAGTCGATGGCGTTCTCCAGCCACTTCCCGAACTGACCGTCCTTGACGTTGCCCGGGTACCAGGTGATCTGCTGGTTCAGCTCGACCATCCGGTCCTTGAACTGCGTCACCGCGACGAACCACGACGACACCGCGCGGTAGATCAGCGGGTTCCGGCAGCGCCAGCAGTGCGGGTAGGAGTGGTCGTAGGTCTCGTGCCGCAGCAGCACGGAACCCTGCTGCCCCGCCGAACCGGTGCCGTTCTTGAGGTCCCGGACGATGTTCGGGTTGGCGTCGAAGACCTGCTGGCCCTCGTAGTCGGGCACGGTCGCGTCGAACTTGCCGTGCGCGTCGACCGGCGTGACCGGCGGGATGTCGGCCGCGTCGGTGACGACCTTGTCGTCGGCGCCGTAGGCGGGCGCGATGTGCACGACGCCGGTGCCGTCCTCGGTGGTGACGTAGTCGGCCGCCAACACGCGGTGTGCGTTCTCCGTGCCGACGAAGTACGGGAACGGGGGTGCGTAACGGGTTCCGAGCAGCTGCTCACCCGTGTAGTGCGCGACGACCGCCGGCTCTTCGCCGAGTTCACGCGCGTACGCGGCGACCCGCGCCTCGGCGAGCAGGAACCGCTTGCCGGGAAGGTTTTCGCTCTCGACGACGACGTAGCGCACCTCGGGGTGCACGGCGGTGGCGAGGTTCGACGGCAGCGTCCACGGCGTGGTCGTCCAGATCAGCAGGTAAGTACCGTCGAGCTCGTTCCCGTTGTCCTGCAACCGGAAGCCGACCGTGACGGCCGGGTCCTGCCGGTTGCGGTAGACGTCGGCGTCCATGCCCAGCTCGTGGTTGGACAGCGGCGTCGCGTCCCGCCAGCAGTACGGCAGGACGCGGTAGCCCTCGTAGACGAGTCCCTTGTCCCACAGGCGTTTGAACGCCCAGAGCACCGACTCCATGTAGGTGACGTCGAGCGTCTTGTAGTCGTTGTCGAAGTCGACCCAGCGCGCCTGGCGGGTGACGTAGTCGCGCCACTCGTCGGTGTAGCGGAGGACGGACTCCTGCGAAGCCGCGTTGAACTTCGCGATGCCCATCTCTTCGATCTCGGACGTCTCGGTGATGCCGAGCTGCCGCATCGCCTCGAGCTCGGCGGGCAGGCCGTGGGTGTCCCAGCCGAAGCGGCGTTCGACCTTGCGGCCCTTCATCGTCTGGTAGCGCGGCACCAGGTCCTTGACGTACCCGGTGAGCAGGTGGCCGTAGTGCGGCAGGCCGTTGGCGAACGGCGGGCCGTCGTAGAAGACGTACTCGTTGTCGCCGTGCTCGCCGGCCGGGCGCGCGTCGATGGATGCCTGGAACGTCCGGTCCGTCTCCCAGTAGGCGAGGACCTGCTTCTCCAGCTCGGGGAAGGACGGCTGCGACGGCACACCCGCGCTGTCGTCGAGCTTGGCCTGGGGGTACATCCCGGTGCTCCTCGGTTCGTCGCTCTCGTACGGACGACCGGCTCCCGGTCATCCACACGGGGACGAAACGCCTTGGCGGCGCACCGCGGTACCACCCCGCTTGCCCGGCAAGATCACCCAGGCCGCTCGTTCGACGGCTGTCACGGGCCGCACCCGTCCGGTTCTACTGAGAGCGGTGACGCTCGGTTCTTCCGGAGGCTCCCCGGTGATGGCCGGATCGACGCCTTGCTGGTTACCAGGTTAACCGGCCCGCGCAACCCGGTTGTCACGAGGGGCACGTACGCCGGCCACCGTCACGCCGATCGCCAGCAGCCACAACGCCCCCGCGATCAGGCCGGCGCGGTGCAGCCCTTCGAGGAACCGGCCGCCCGGCTCGCCGGCGACCGCGCCGAGCACCGCCACCCCGAGGGCGCCACCGGCTTGGCGGGCGGTGTTGTTGATGCCGCTGGCGACGCCCGCGCGTTCGGGCGGGATGCCGCCGACCGCGGCCGTCACCACCGCCGTCGTCAGCAGGCCCATCCCGATCCCGAGCCCGAGCAGCGTCGGCAGGAGGTCCGGGTAGCCGCTGTTCCCGTTGAGCCGCACCAGGTTCAGCATGCCGAGCGCACCCAGGGCCAGTCCGGCGACCATCAGCGGACGCGGCCCGAAGCGGCCGGTCAGCCGGCCCGAGATCGGCGCCAGCACCGAGAGCGGCCCGAACAGCGGCAGCACCTCGAGCCCCGCGGTCAACGGCGACGCGTGGCGCACCCCCTGGAGGTACAGGGTCAGCACGAGGATGGCGCCGATGCCGACGAAGTTCATCGCCGCCGCGACGAAGTTCGCGCCCGCCGTCCGCCGGACGACGTCCGGCGGCAGCATCGGGTCCGGGCCGCGCCGTTCCACGGCCAGGAACGCGGCCAGCGCGACGACCGCCACCACCGCGGCGGGCACGCTCCCGCCGATGACCGCGTAGACGCCGGCGCCGAGGGCGGGCGCGGCGGTGGCGACGCCGGCGACGTCGACCCGCCGGCCGGGTGCGCGGTCGCCGCGCGGCGCGAGCCGCCGGGTCGCGAGGGCGGCCGCCAGCACGATCGGGACGTTGAGCCAGAACACCGGCCGCCAGCCCGCCGCGGAGACGATCGCGCCGCCGAGCACCGGGCCCGCCGCCAGCGCCAGCGCCGACACCCCGGCCCAGACGCCGAGGGCCCGCGCGCGCTCGGCGTGTCCCGGGTAGGCGTTCGTGATCACGGCGAGCGTCCCGGGCAGCAGCAACGCGGCGCCCAGGCCCTGCCCGGCCCGGGCGGCGACGAGCCAGGGTGCGGTGCTCGCGAGCCCGCACGCCGCCGAAGCCACGCCGAACAGGACGAAGCCCGCGAGGACGACCCGGCGGTGGCCGAAGACGTCGCCGAGCGCGCCGCCGGTCAGCAGCAACGCGGCCAGGACGACCGCGTAGCCGTCCACCACCCACTGCTGCGCCGCGAGGCCGCCGTGCAGGTCCGCGCCGATGGCGGGCAAGGCGACGTTGACGACCGTGACGTCCAGCTGCACGAGGAACATGCCGGCGCACATGGTGAGGAGAAGGGCGGAACGCATGTCCCCAGTGGACCGCCGGGACGCTTCCGTCGCGGTGGAAGTGTGCCCGGGGCATCCTGGAGTCATGGAAGGCGACGCCGACATCGCACGCACCGCGGCGCTGTTCGCGGACCCGGCGCGGGTCCGCGTGCTGCTCGCGCTCGCCGACGGCCGGGCACTGGCGGCGTCCGTGCTGGCGGCCGAGGCCCGGCTGTCCGCGCCGGGGGTCAGCGCGCACCTGGCGAAGCTGCGGGCCGCGGGCCTGGTGGTCGCCGAGAAGTCGGGGCGGCACCGGTTCTACCGGCTGGCCGGCCCGGACCCGGCCGAGCTGATGGAGACACTGGCGCGGTTCTCGCCGTCACAACCGGTGACGTCCCTGCGCGAGGGGACGCGCGCGGAGGCGCTGCGCACGGCGCGGACCTGCTACGACCACCTGGCGGGCCGGCTCGGGGTGGCGGTCACGTCGGCGTTGCTCGAGCGGGGCGCGCTGTCCGGGGCGTCCGACACGCGGCGGCGGCCGGGCGACCGGATTTCGGCTCCGCTGCGCGAGCACCCGTACACGCTGGGTCCGCACGCGGCCGAAGTGTTCGGCTCGCTCGGCGTCGATCTCGACGCGGCCGCGGCGGGCCGGCGTCCCCTGCTGAAGTTCTGCCTGGACTGGAGCGAGCAGCGCCACCACCTGGCGGGCGCGCTGGGTGCGGCCGTGGCGACGCGGTTCACGGAGGCGGGCTGGATGCGGCGGCGCGGGGCGGCTCACCGCGCGGTGAAGCTGACACCGGAGGGAGCGCGGGCGCTGGCCACCCGGCTGGGCCTGGCCGACCTCGCCGCCTGACAGCGTGTCGTCGCACCTCGCTCGCGTGTCGTCGACTAGCGGTGGGCGGCGACCAGGTTCGCGTCGGGGCGGCAGCGGTCACAGGGGGTGAAGCCGAGCTGACGGGCCTCGCCGATGCCGATCGGGATCGTGTCGCGGCTGCCCAGCCAGATGCAGGTCGTCAGGTGGTAGCGCGGGTGCTCGTCGACCACCACGACCTCGTCCTCGAGGTCGGCCAGGACGGCGATGTCGGCGTCCGGGGTCTCTTCCACACCCGGATCGGACTCGATACCGTTCGCCGATTCGACCGGGGCTTCCGCCACGACGGTCTTCTCGGAGTCGGATTCGGAGTCGGGCTCAGGTTCGGGCTCCGGCGTGTCGGCCGGATCGCCCAGGTCACCGGCCGCCGGGATGAGGACGGTCTGCTCCTCCTCCGCCGGCTTTTCCGCCGGGGAAGGTTCCTCCGCCGGCGGGACCGGTTCTTCGGAGACGGGCTTTTCGGGCTCGGCGGGTGCCGCGGCACGACGCCGGCGGCGCAGCCAGTCGGCGACCAGGATCAGCCCGGCCAGCACCGAAAGGCCGATGGACACCCACGCCCACAGCGAAGAGGCCGTGATGAGCGCGGAGACGAGCAACCCCAGAGCCGCCAGTACCAGTACCAGCACGATGTAAAGCACGCTGAATTACAGCACGAACCAGGCAAGATCGTCCGATGACCCGCCCACGTGCGGTACCGGATCGACTCCGAACCGTGGCCCACCCCGCCGGCAGGGTGCCGGCGGGGTGGGCCCGGGGAAATCAGCCCGCTTCGGCGCGCGGGCCGAACGAGTAGCCCTGGCCGCCGCTCGACGAACCGGACGACTGCCCGGAGTTCGACGAGGCCGACGCCGGGGCCGCGGAGCCGCGGTCGTCGAGCTCACGCAGCTGGGACTCGAGGAACCCGCGCAACCTCGTGCGGTACTCCCGCTCGATCGTGCGCAGCTCTTCGATCTTCTTGCCCAGCCCGCCCTTCTCGGAGTTCAGGCTGTTCATCGTCTCGGTGTACTTGCGCTGCGACTCGCGTTCCAGCGTGGTGGCCTTGTCGCGCGCCTGGCGCTCCAACGTCTCCGCACGGGTCCGCGCGTCGTTCAGCATGGTGTCGACGCGCGTGCGCGCCTCGTTCACCATCGAGTCCGACTTCGCCCGCGCGTCCGAAAGCAGCTGCTCGGACTTGGTGCGGGCCTCGGCCAGCATCCCGTCGGACTCGGTCTTCGCCTCGGCGGTCAGCCGGTCGGCCATCTCCTGAGCCAGGCCCAGGACCTTGGCGGCCTGCACGTTCGGCTCGGCGCTGTCGCCGACCATCGAGTGCGCCTGGGTCTGCTCCATGGCCGACTGCGGCGGCGGCACCGGAGCGAGCCGCCGCGACGGCTCTTCACGCATCGGGGGCGCAGATTTTGCGCTGTCGAGCTCGCCACGAGTCGACTCGAGCTCGGCGTCGAGCTGCTCCATCTGCTGGCGCAGCTCGTTGTTGTCCTCGATCAAGCGGGCCAGCTCGGTCTCCACCAGGTCGAGGAACGCGTCCACCTCGTCCTCGTTGTAGCCCCTCTTGCCGATGGGCGGCTTGCTGAACGCGACGTTATGCACGTCAGCGGGGGTCAACGACATCAGATCACCTCACGCACTCCATGGCCTGCAGGGTCCACCCAAGTCTCCCCGATCAACTTGGAGTCGCCAGTTGCATCGCGAAGAACACAACCAACAGCAGCACCATAATCGACAAGTCCAGTCCGACGCCGCCGATTCGAACCATCGGAATGATTCGTCTGAACAGACGAACCGGCGGGTCCGTCACTGTGTAGATGGTCTCGAGCGTCACCGCAACCCCCCCGGCCGGATGCCACTCACGCGCAAAAGTCCGGACGAGTTCGATCACGATCCGCGCCGTCAGCAGCAGCCAAAAGGCGAACAGCACGTACCAGACGACCAGCCACACAGCTTCCACGTACCTACTCTAACCGGGCGTCCTCGCAGAAGACGCAGTTGAGGGGGTCGACGCCGCATCGGGTCGACAAAATCACGTCTGCTTGCGCTCAGCGGTCCGCGCGACTTCAGCCCCGCAAGAATAATCCGCCCTCGGCAATCCGCCGACGGTCTTCGGCGGTGACGTCCACATCGGGCGGTGAGAGAAGGAACACCTTGTTGGTGACCTTGTCCATCGACCCGCGCAGCGCGAACGCCAGCCCGGCGGCGAAGTCGACGAGCCGCTTGGCGTCCGCGTTCTCCATCTCGGTGAGGTTGATGATCACCGGGATGCCCTCGCGGTAGTGCTCGCCGATGGCGCGCGCCTCCACGTAGCTCGTCGGGTGCAGCGTCGTGATCCGGCTCAGCGGATCACGCAGCGGCGGACGGGCCGGTTCGGTGACCGGGCGCAGGCGCGCCACCGGCTCCGGCTGCCGGTCCATCGCCAGCGCACCGTGGACAGCGGGCTCGGCTGCCGACACGGAGCGTGATCGACTGCGGCTGACAGGCTCGTCGTAAGTGTCCTCGACGTCGCGGTACCGTGAGCGCGACGGCCGCGGTGCCGGCTCCTCGTAGGAGTCGTAGTCGTCGTCGTAGCCGCGCCGGTAGTCGTCCTCGGTCTCGTAGCCGTCGTCGTCTGCGGGCACCATCCCGAAGTAGGCCTTCAGCTTCTGCAGCGCGCTCATGCCTCTCCCTAGCCCTAGCCGCTCCCGCACCAACGTTTCTCCACGCCGTCAGTGCCCCGCGCGGGCGACCACTAAACGTGACCGATCGCGCGAGCTCCCTACGGCGAGGCTAAACCGCGTCCACCGAGCAACGCGGTTCCGACACGCACACAGGTCGAGCCGTGCGTGATCGCCTGCTCGAGATCATGGCTCATCCCGGCGGAGACGTCTGCGGCATTCGGGTGATCTTTTCGGAGCCGCTCACCCGCGCGGGCGAGCCGCTCGAAGGCCTCCGCCGGGTCGGCGCCGAGCGGCGCGACGGCCATCAGGCCGCGAAACCGCAGTTCGTCCGTGTGGGTGACGTGCTCGGCGAGCGCGCCGAGCTCGCCGAGGGGGCAGCCGCCGCGCTCCGGGTCGTCGTCGAGGCTCGCCTGGATCAGCACGTCGAGGGGTTCGTCACGTATCCCAGCGTCGCGAGCCGCACGTACCGCCTTCGCGAGCGCGTCGGCGAGCCGGGCCGAATCCAGGGACTGCACCTCGTGCGCCCACCCGGCCACGGAGCGTGCCTTGTTCCGCTGCAGCCGGCCGACCATGTGCCAGCGCAGGCTTGCCTCCGGTCGCAACTCGGCGACTTCGAGCGTCTTGGGGCCGGCGTCCTGGTCGCGGTTCTCGCCGAGGTCGGCCACGCCGAGGTCGGCCAGCAGCGCGGCGTCGGAAGCGGGGAACGTCTTGGTGACCGCGATCAGCTTGACCTCGTCGCGCGCTCGCCCGGCCGCGCGGCACGCGGCGGCGATCCGTTCCTCGACCTCGGCCAGGTTCGCGGCCAGCTCGGCCTTGCGATCGGTCATGCCTCGACCCAGGTGATCCCGGCGATCCGCCCGGTCGTGCCGTCGCGGCGGTAGCTGAAGAGCGTCTTGTCCTCGTTCGTGCACCGCGGGTCGACACCGATCTTGCCGACCCCCAGGCCGGCGAGCTGCTGCCAGAGCCCGGCGCGCAGGTCGAGGCCGGGCGTGCCCTTCCGGGTCTTGCACGCACTGCCGGGCACGTGCTTCTCGACGTCGGCGGCCATGGCGGCCGGGACCTCGTAGCAGTCGCCGCAGATGGCCGGGCCGAGCAGCGCCTCGATGCGGCCCACCTCGGCCCCGGCTTCCCGCATGGCTTCGACCGCCGCCGGGACGACGCCGACCCGCGTGCCGACGCGCCCGGCGTGCACCGCCGAGACCACGCCGGCCTCGGCGTCGGCCAGCAGGATGGGGACGCAGTCGGCGACCAGCACCACGAGCGCGACGCCCGGGGTCGCGGTCACCAGGGCGTCGGTCGCCTCGGCGGCCCGGGTTTCGGAGCCGTCCACCGTGGTCGCCGTGCGGCCGTGGACCTGCTCCATCCAGGCCAGCTTGTCCTCGGCCAGGCCCAGCTCGGCGGCTAGGCGCTTGCGGTTCGCGTAGACGTCGCCTTCGTCGTCGCCGACGTGGTCGCCCAGGTTGAACGTGTCGTACGGCGGCCGTGACGCGCCGCCCGCCCTGGTCGTGACCACTCGCCGAACCCGCACGAATCCTCCTTGACGTCACTGAAGGCCACCACCCAGGACTCTAGTTCCCGGGTGATGGCCTTCAACGGTGGTGTCGCTAGCGCCGCATGAACGGCGGGACGTCGACCTCGTCGTCCGACGGGTCGTCGTGCACCGGCATCGCGCGGCCGGGCAGGCTGCCCTGGGTCGCGTTGGAGCCCATCGGCGAGTAGCCGCGCGAACCGCCGCCGGGCTGCGGGAGCCCGCCGGAGTTCTGGCCGGACGCCGACGGCAGCGGCGAGTGCGACCGCGGCGGCGCGACCGGGTAGCCGGAGCTGCCCGCCGACGGCACCGGGGTCGCCCCCGACGGTGGCCCCTGCTGGTTCGAAACCTGCCCCGCCGAGGCCGACGCCGTGGTCGAGCCCTGGCGCGAGCCGGAGCCGAAGGTCGACGGGTCGAGCTTCTTGTGGGTCGGTGCGCCGGCGTCGAAGCCGGCCGCGATCACCGTGACGCGGACCTCGTCGCCGAGGGAGTCGTCGATGATCGTGCCGAAGATGATGTTGGCGTCCGGGTGCGCGGACTCCTGCACCAGCGACGCGGCTTCGTTGATTTCGAACAGGCCCAGATCCGAACCACCCGCGATCGAAAGCAGTGCGCCGTGCGCACCATCCATGGAGGCTTCGAGGAGGGGCGAGTTGATCGCCTTCTCCGCAGCCTGGATGGCTCTGCCTTCACCGCGTGCGCTCCCTATACCCATCAGGGCGGAACCCGCGCCGGACATGACGCTCTTGACGTCGGCGAAGTCGAGGTTGATCAGGCCCGGGGTGGTGATCAGGTCGGTGATGCCCTGGACACCGGACAGCAGCACCTCGTCCGCGGAGCGGAACGCGTCCATCAGCGACACGCCGATGTCGCCGAGCTGCAGCAGCCGGTCGTTCGGGATGACGATGAGCGTGTCGCACTCGTTGCGCAGCGACTGGATGCCGTCCTCGGCCTGCTTGCCGCGGCGCTTGCCCTCGAAGGTGAACGGGCGGGTCACGACGCCGATGGTCAGCGCGCCCAGCTTGCGGGCGATCTGCGCCACGACCGGCGCGCCGCCGGTGCCCGTGCCGCCGCCTTCACCGGCCGTCACGAACACCATGTCGGCGCCCTTGATGACCTCTTCGATCTCTTCCCGGTGGTCTTCGGCGGCCTTCTGGCCGACCTCGGGGGCGGCGCCCGCGCCGAGGCCACGGGTCAGCTCGCGGCCGATGTCCAGCTTGACATCGGCGTCGGACATGAGCAGTGCTTGTGCGTCGGTGTTCACCGCGATGAACTCGACACCCTTGAGGCCGACCTCGATCATGCGGTTCACGGCGTTCACGCCGCCACCGCCGATGCCGACCACCTTGATCACCGCAAGGTAGTTGTGCGGGGGCGTCATCGAAGTCCGCCTTCCTGATCGTTGTGCCCGTACAGCCCGCCGGCGGATGATCGACTCTCAACCTAAACCCCAGATTGAGAGTTATGTCAACTGCCGACGTTAGGCAGGACGGTAGGCACCAGGCAGGCTCTAATCCAGTAGGCACGCCGTGTGTCGCAAAGGTGTTTTGCCACAACACGTTCGAGCGCGCAAGAGCTGGGAGCCGCGATCACCGCTCCGGCCCCGTCTGCTATGGCGCTCCGTCAGGCCGGCACGGGCATGCTCATGAGCACGTCCGTGGGCGCCCCGCTGGGCGATCCACCGGCCTGTTCCAGGCTCACCGCGAGGTGGTCGGTGGACCCGATGCCGTCCGCCACGACCAGGCCACCGTCGCCGGAAGCGGCGATCACGCCCGCCGAACGCGGCGCGTCCTTGCCGGTGATCAGCCAGGCTTCGTACACCTTCCCGCCGGGCTGCGCCGGCAGGCCGGCGTCCATCACCATCACGCGGTTCAGGGACTTCGACAGGATGACCGTCACACCGCCGCCGGTGGGTGCCTCGCCGTGCGCGGTCTTCGCGTCCGGCGCGGCGAGCAGCGCCGCCACCGGCTCGTAGCGCTGCTTCGCCTGGTCGAGCCGGGTCTGCGCGGACTGCAGCTCCTGCTGCTGGGTCAGCGCGATCCCGCCGAACACCCCGCCCGCGGCGAGCCCGACGACGGCGGCCGCGGCCATGACGACGACCGCCCAGCGCGGGGCGCGGCCCGAACGGCGGTGCCGGTCGGTGACGGGCCGGGTGCGCGGCGGCAGCTGGCGGGTGGCGTGCATGGCGGCCAAGACGCGGTCCTTGAACTCGGGCGGCGGCTCTTCGGCCATCGCCGCGCCCAGCCGGGCCGCGGTCGCGCGCAGCTCGGCGACCTCCTGCGCGCACGACTCGCACTGCTCGAGGTGGCGGCTGAACTCCGCCCGCTCGACGTCGGACACCGCGTCGAGCGCGAACGCGCCCGCCAGGGTGTGCATCTCGGGAGTGCTCACGCGGTCACCCCCAAGCAGTCCCGCAGGCGGATCAAGCCGTCCCGCAGCCGCGTCTTGATGGTTCCTTGCGGCGTCGACAGCACTTCGGCCACCTCGCGATACGTATAGCCCTGGTAGTAGGCGAGCAGCACGGATTCGCGCTGCAGATCGGTCAGGAAGGACAGGCACTTGCGCACCTGGGAGCGTTCGAGCCGCGCGGTGACGGACTCGGCGACCTCGTCGAACGGCCGGCCGCGGGCGGCTTCGAAGGTCGCCTTCTGCTCCCGCTCGGTGCTGGCGCGCGCCGAGCGGACGCGGTCGACCGCGCGGCGGTGCGCCAGGGTCATCGCCCAGTTCAGCGCCGAGCCCTTGTCCGGCGCGTACCGCGTCGCGGTGCGCCAGAGCTCGACGAGCACCTCCTGGGCTACCTCTTCGGACTGGGCCGCGTCGCGCACGATCCGCCGCACCAGCCCGAAGATCGGCCCGGCGAGCTGGTCGTAGAGCAGCTCGAAGGCCCGCTCGTCGCCCTTCGCGACGCGCGCCATCAGCTCCTCGGCGGTCGGCGCGGCCGGGGCGTCCGAAGGCTCGAAGGGCACCGGCGCCACCGGGCGCCGGCGGGCCGACTCATCCATGCAGCTGTCCTCCGGCGTTCTGCGGCGTGCGCGGCACGACCGCGGCCTTCCGCAGCCACAACGCGACGCCGTGGCGGCGGATCAGCGCGGACACCCGCTGCGGGAGCAGCGGCCGGGCCAGCACGAGCCGGGCCAGCCACCGCGGGTTCACCGGGCGGCGAACTCCCCGCAGCGTAGCGACCAGCGGCGTCGAACTCCCGCGGCGCAACGCGACCGTGAGGTCGAGCAACGCTTCCGGGTGGGGCAGGCGCATCCGGTACTCGCCGTCCATCTCCTGGAACGGCGAGACGTAGAACTCCTTGGCCGTGCGGGCGCGGCCGGCTTCGTCGGGGTTCAGCAGGTAGGCGTGCCGGCCGCCGTAGGTGTTGTGCACCTCGGCGACGACGCACGCGAGCCGGCCCTCGGGGTCGTGGCACCAGTAGACGCTGATCGGGTTGAACACGTACCCGAGCACGCGCGCGGCGGCCAGCATGACGACCTTGCCGCCGCGCAGGTCGACGTCGCGTTCGGCGAGCCACGCGTCCAGCTTCTCCCGGATCCCGCGCGGGTCGCTCGCGACGAAGTGGTCGCGGTCGTCGAACCGGGCGAACGGCCGGGCCCACCACGGCAGCCGCGGCGGCGCGTCCAGGTCCACCAGCCACAGGTACACGCGGTGCGCGAAGGAGTGCGGCGGGTCGATCCGCCGCACGTGCGCGACCGTGGCGTCGTAGAGCGCGTTCGTCACCAGGCGACTCCGAGGCTTTCGGCGGCGCGGGCCCCCGAAGAACAGCCGTCCTCGTGGAAGCCCCAACCGTGGTACGCGCCGGCGTAGGCGAAGACGCCGTCGTTGAGCTCGGGCAGCCGTCGTTGCGCCGCAACGGATTCCGGCGTGTAGACGGGGTGCTCGTAGTGCATCTTGGCGACCAGGGCCTCCTTGCCGGTGCCCTCGCCCGGGTTGAGCGTGACGACGTACCCGGTCGGCTCGTCCAGCCGCATCAGGCGGTTCATGTCGTAGCTGACCTGGACCGCGCCGGTCGGGGCGCCGCACACCGGAGCCCGGTAGTTCCAGCCCGCGCGGGCGTCGGCCAGCGACGGCAGCACGCTCGTGTCGGTGTGCAGCCAGGCCTCGTTCTCCGAGTAGCGGAACGCGCCGAGCACCTCGCGCTCGGCGGCGGTCGGGTTGGCCAGCAGCGACAGCGCCTGGTCGGCGTGGGTGGCGATGACGACCCGGTCGACGCGGTGCGGGGTGTCGGCGTCGTCGCGGACCTCCACGCCGCGGGCGGTCCGCAGCACCGACCGCACCGGCGTGGACAGGTGGACCGCGGTGAGCTGCTTGGCCGCGCGTTCGACGTATTCGCGGGACCCCCCGACGACGGTCCGCCAGGACGGCGAGTTCTTGACGCTCAGCATCCCGTGGTTGCGCAGGAACTCGAACAGGTAGCGCGCCGGGTAGCGCAGCGTGTCGCTGCGGTCGGCCGACCAGACCGTCGAGACCAGCGGCAGCATGAAGTGGTCGGTGAAGTAGCGCGTGTAGCCGCCGATGGCGAGGAACGCGCCGAGGGTGACGTCGCCCGCGTCCTTCGCGTCCAGCAGCCGCTTCGCGTGCCGGTGGAACTTCTTCACCTCCGCCAGCATCCGCAGGTAGCGGGCGCGGACGAGGTTGCCGCGCTGGGCGAACAGCCCGGGCAGCCCCCTCGCGCCGGCGTACTGCAGGCCGCAGCCGTCGCACCGGATGCTCATCGACATCTCGGTGTCGCGGGTGCGCACGCCGAGCTCCCCGAACAGCTTCAGCAGCGTCGGGTAGGTGCGCTCGTTGTGGACGATGAAGCCCGAGTCCACGCCGATGGTGCCGCCGTGGGCGCTGGGGACGTCGTGGGTGTGCGCGTGCCCGCCGAGCCGGTCGTCGGACTCGAAGAGCAGGACCTCGTGCTTGCGTTGCAGCAGGTATGCCGCCGTCAGCCCGGCCACCCCGCTGCCGATGACGGCGATGCGTTCTCCCGTGATCTCCACACCGGTACTTCGCCGCCGCGCCGGAAGTGGATTGGATGGGCGCGGCACCAATCCACCGCGCAGGAGAGAGCGAATCCCGGACATGCCGAACAGCACCGCGCACCGCCTCGCCTCGTTCGCCGAAAAACTCCTCGGCGGGCAGCTCCCCGTCGGCCTGCGGACCTGGGACGGAACCCGCGCCGGCCCAGTGGACGCGCCCACCGTCGTGCTCCGCAACCGCCGTGCCCTCCGCCGTCTGCTCTACTCGCCGGGTGAGCTGGGTCTCGCCCGCGCCTACGTCACCGGTGACCTCGACGTCGAAGGAGATCTGGCGGACGGCTTCCGCCGGATCTGGGCCCTCACCCGCGCGGGTGAGCTCAACCGGGTGAAGCTCGGCCCTCGGGACTGGGCCGAAGCCGCGTCGCTCGCCGGCAAGCTCGGCGTGTTCGGGCTCCCGCCGAAGCCGCCGGTCGAAGAGGCCCGGCTGTCCGGGAAGCTGCACAGCCTGCTGCGCGACAAGTCCGCCATCGCCCACCACTACGACCTGGGCAACGCCTTCTACCAGCTGCTGCTGGACGAGTCGATGGCCTACTCCAGCGCGTACTTCACCTCCGACGAGCCGGGCTACGGCCTCGAGCAGGCGCAGCACGACAAGCTGGAGATGATCTGCCGCAAGCTCGGGCTCCGGCCGGGCATGCGGCTGCTCGACGTCGGCTGCGGCTGGGGCTCGCTGCTGGTCCACGCGGCCAAGCACCACGGCGTGCACGCCGTCGGCATCACGCTCTCGGCCGAGCAGCTGCAGCACATCCGCGGCCGGCTCGCCCAGCACGACCTCGAAGACCGCGTCGAGGTGCGCCGGCAGGACTACCGCGAACTGCCGGACGCGCCGTTCGACGCCGTCGCGTCGATCGAGATGGGCGAGCACGTCGGCGAGGTCAACTACCCCGCCTACACCGCGACGCTGCACAAGATGGTCAAGCCGGGCGGGCAGGTGCTGATCCAGCAGATGTCACGAGGGAACGTCGCCCCCGGCGGCGGCGCGTTCATCGAGCGCTACATCGCCCCCGACATGACGATGCGCCCGGTGGGCCGGACGGTCGAGCACCTCGAAAACGCGGGCCTCGAGGTCCGGGACGTGCACGCGATGCGCGAGCACTACGTCTGGACGGTGCGGGCCTGGGCCGACACCCTGGAGGAGAACTGGGCCGATGTCGTCGCGCTGATCGGCGAGACGGGCGCGCGGGTCTGGCGGCTCTACCTGGTCGGTGGGGCACTGGCGTTCGAGGAGAACCGGATGGGTGTGGACCAGATCCTGAGCGTGCGGCCGGACGAGCACGGCGTGAGCGGCATGCCGGCGACGCGGGAGTGGATCTGATGCCCCTCGGAGCGACGCTGCTGATCACCGCCGGCGTCACGCTCGCCGCGGTGGTGGCGACCTTCGGGATCGCGCGGGCACGCAAGCGGTACGACACGGTCGACACGTTCTGGGGGCTCGGCTTCGCGGTCGTCGCGGTCGCCGCGTTCCCCTTCGGCGACGGGCCGCTCCCGCTGCGGCTGGTGGTCCTGGTCCTGACGGTCGTCTGGGGCGGGCGCCTTTCACTGCACCTGCACCTGCGCAACCACAAGCTGCCGGAGGACCCGCGGTACGCGCGGATGGGCCAGGCGCCGTTGCGGATGTTCGTCCGCGTGTACCTGTTCCAGGGTCTGGTGCTGTACTTCGTCTCGCTGCCGGTGCAGTTCGCGATGTACGGCACCGGGATCGGAGTGCTCGGCTGGCTCGGTGTCGTGGTGTGGCTGATCGGGTTCGGGTTCGAGACGATCGGCGACGAGCAGCTGCGCCGGTTCAAGGCGGACCCGGCGTCGAAGGGGAAGGTGCTCGACACGGGGTTGTGGCGCTACACGCGGCACCCGAACTACTTCGGCGACGCGTGCGTGTGGTGGGGCCTCTACCTGCTGGCCTGCTCGACGTGGCCGGGCGCGCTGACGATCCTCTCCCCCGTGGCGATGACGTTCACCCTGGCCCGCGGCACGGGCAAGCCCATGCTGGAGAAGGGAATGGCCCGCACGCGCCCGGCGTACGCGCACTACGTCGAGCGGACGAGCGGCTTCTTCCCGTTGCCGCCCAAGAAGGTCACTCCCCGGTGAGGCCGTCGGTCAGCTCGCGCAGGACGTCGAGGTGGCCGACGTGCCGGGCGGTCTCCTCGATCATGTGCGTGACGACCCAGCGGACGTTGAAGGTCTCGCCCTTGTGCGTCACCTCGTCGTCCAGGCCGTGCTTCGCGACGATCTCGCGGCTGCGGGCGCTCTGCTTCTCGTAGTCGGCGCTCAGTTGGGCGAGGGTGATCTCGGGCGGGACCCGGAACTCGGCGTCCGGGTCCTGCTCGAGCTTCTCCTCCCAGGTGTCCTCCTCGCCGTCGACGACCACGGCGAACCAGAACCACTCGTTGAGGGTGAGGTGGGCGAGCAGGCCGGCGACGGTCGTCAGCTCGCTGGGCAGGTGGACCTGGCGGACCTGCGCTTCGGTGAGCCCCTGGCTCTTCCAGGCGACGGTGGCGCGGTGGTAGTCGAGCAGGGCGGTGAGGATCTCGCGCTCGCCGCCGGTGAGCGGGACCTTCGGGCGCTGCGGTCGTTCGGTCATGGACGGGAGTCTGCCAGGCACCACCGACAGGTTTTCCGATTACCTTGCGCACGATGTAATCGTGGACTAGGTTTACGGGCGTGCCGGATGAGTTCCTCTTGGACGAGCAAACCTGCTTCGCGCTCTACGCGGCGTCGCGCGCGGTGACGGACACGTACCGTCCCCTGCTCGGCGAGCTCGGCCTCACGTATCCGCAGTACCTGGTGCTGCTGGTGCTGTGGGAGTCCGATGCCCGGCCGGTCAAGGAGATCGGCGAGGCGCTACACCTGGACTACGGCACGCTTTCCCCGCTGCTCAAACGACTCGAGGCCAACGGCGTGGTCACCCGGGCGCGCCTGCCCGAGGACGAACGCACCGTGGTGATCAGCCTGACCGAGGAGGGCCGACTCTTGCGCACCCGCGCAGGAGGCGTCCCGACGGCCATCGGCTGCGCACTGGGCCTCGACGACGCTTCGCGGCGGGAACTCATCACAACCCTGCGGCGGCTGACAGCATCGGCCACCGCGTACTCACATGGAGGCCCTGATGCCCAGCCGTGACGCGACCACCCACTGGGTCGGCGGACTGCAGAACGGGAAGGGCGAGGTCAGTCTGGACTCGTCCAACGCCGGCACGTTCTCCGTCTCGTTCCCGACCCGCGCGGGCAACCCGGACGGCCAGACGAGCCCCGAGGAACTCATCGCGGCGGCGCACTCGTCGTGCTTGGCGATGAACCTGTCGGGGGTGTTGGAGGCTGCTCAGCTCACCGCGGACTCGATCGACGTGAGCGCGGAGGTCACCCTCGGCCCGGCCGCCGGCGGTGGCTTCGAGATCAGCGGCATCGCGATCACGCTGCGGGCGTCGATCGAGGGCGTTTCGGCGGAGCAGTTCGCGGAGTACGCCGAGACGGCGGAGAAGACGTGCCCGGTGTCGAAGGCCCTGGCAGGCACGACGATCACCTTGGACGCGGCGCTGAACTGAGTGTTTTCGGACGGCCCCTCGCTTTCGGCGGGGGGCCGTTTCAGTGCGCGAATTTGGCGAGGTGCGCGGCCACCCAGGCCTGCCCGAAGTCCGCCAGCACCACGCCGGACCAGCGTCCGGCGATCCTGACGTCGGTCCACAGGGTCATCTTGGGGCCGGCGAGGGTTCCGTGGCTGACGTGGACCAGTGACGCGCCTTCGGCCCAGCAGAAGACGAAGTGTGCGTACATGTACAGCCAGGCCCGGCGCCCGGAGGCGTCCGTCGCTTCCGTTGGCCCTTCGGTTGGATATGGGGCTTGGTAGAAGACCTGCGTCCGGGTGCCGAAACGGAATTCTTCCGGGGTGAGTCCTGGGCGCAGCAGCGGGTCAGTCTTCGACAAGGGTGATCGTGCCGGTGCCATCGCAGCCGCCGCAGCCCTTTCCTCGACAGTCGCCGCAAGTGCGAGTGTTGTTCTTCATGAAGAAAACCTAAAACACTCAGCCGAAGAAATCGACAGCTACTCTCGACTGCACATAGAGCTTTCTCGACCGGAGACGATCAGCTCCCCATTTCTTGTGCTCGTCTGAAGTCGTCAGTGATCGAGCGAAGAAATCCGGCAGCCTCATCACCTTGGTACGCCCGTGATCGGAAGGTCTCGAACAGTTCGGCGTGATAGGCAACGTCCTG
Organism: Amycolatopsis ponsaeliensis; assembly: GCF_030182635.1. NCBI lineage: Bacteria > Bacillati > Actinomycetota > Actinomycetes > Pseudonocardiales > Pseudonocardiaceae > Amycolatopsis > Amycolatopsis ponsaeliensis. The sequence continues at coordinate 68,737 of NZ_JAPZLD010000014.1, read as the reverse complement.
CGGATCACGCAGTGCCACGGTGCCGGAGAACAGTTCGACCGTCACCAGCCGCTCGTCGTAGATGACGAAGATGTTCAGCGGTGACGCCAAGACCTCGGCCGACTGAGGGATGATCGAGATCTCGACATTCCGCCGCTCAGTCATCGCGAGGAGATTCACCGACTGGCCGATCAGCACCGAAAGTGGTGCTCGCCGCCAGCGAACCGCCTGCTCCGTCAAGACGAACTTGAACTGCCGGTCACTCTCCTCGAGGACCTGTTGCCAGGACAATCGCGCCTCGACCATTCTGTCGACGTCACGATCCGGCCGGCCCTTCATCGTCGAGGTGAGCACCTGGCGCGCATAGTCCGGCGTCTGGAGCAGGCCGCTCGGGATCGCCGGGAGGAACTGCCGGATCACTCGCGACGACTCGTGCAACGCCTTGATCTCGAGCTGACCACGCCAGAGTCCAGTGCGCGCCATAGACCGCCACGAGGTGTAGCCGACGTTGGCGATACGAGCAAGGGCCACAAGCTTCTCGGCCGCTTCGTCAGGAACGGCAAGCGCCGCGACGATCTGTTCGACATCGATCACCGAGGCGAGAACCTTGCCGGTCTCGATGCGGCTGATCTTCGCCTGGCTCATCGCACATCGGGCTGCCAGCCTTTCACCCGAAAGACCTGCGGCCCGACGCAATTCCCGAAGCATCTCAGCCAACGTCGCGCGCTGTTCATCCTGTCGACCCGGCTCCAGCATCCCATTCGCCAAACGGCACCCCGTGACTCAAAGCTACATTTCGCCAGCCATGATACTTCCCCAAATCGGGATATTCCACCAGTTCAGCACCCGCAAAAGTTCCATCGGCATGATAATCGAGGTGCACGACCGTTGTGCCATCGAAGAGCCAGAAGTCCTGATCCGGCAATCCCCAGTCATTCTCCGTGATGTCGACCATCCGGTAGTCTTCGCCGGCGGCTACATTTCCAGGAATTCCCCAGGCGAGTTGATATCGAAGGTAGTCCGTCAACGGATGACGGACCAGCTTGGCGCGCTGGATGGTTCGCCCGGATGCGACGATCGCCTCGATCCGCCCACGCCACGCGGCATTGTGCTCAGCAGGTTTCTTGCCACCGGCCAAGAACAGCTCCAAGTTCGGCTGTTCGGTCGACATCGTGTAGGTCTGTCGCACTTCCAGCCGGAACGCCGACGCAGCGAACTCGTCGAAGTACTTCCCCCACTCAGCGCCCAAGCGCACGCAACGCCTCCTCGACCAGTTCCACCGACAGCTCGACAGCCTGTTCACCCGGCGAGAAGACCAGCCCTTCGGCGGTCAGCACCGCATCACCCTGCAGCACGAGCGTGTTGCGGTCCGACAGATAGACGTTCGGACACGTCCCATCGTCGCACGTCCCGGCGAGCTTCGTGAGTTTCATGGTCAGCACGGTAGTGATAACGGAGAGTGCAAACAAGACTACCCAGCGTCTAGTCGCGTACTCGCATAAGCCCACCTCAGTGCGCCGCCGCCTTGGCTCGATAAGTCGACTTCTTCGCCTGGTTCCCGCAGATCTCCATCGAGCACCACCGCCGCGTTCCCGGCCTCGACGTGTCCAGGAACAACGCCCCGCACCGGGGACCCGCGCACCGCCGGACTCGCGAAAACTCCGGCGACGTCACCAAATCCAACGCGTCCCGCGTCAGCAAAGCCAGCATCGCCGAACCCGGATCCGCCGCCTGCCACCACACCTCGCCCGAAGCCGACAACGACGGCGCCGGTACCGGGAGAGCCGCGAACCGGTTCAACCGCTGCCGGGTCGCGGGGCGCAGAGAACCGGTCAGCAACGCATGGATCGCCTCGCGCGCCGCCCACGCGTCGTCCACCGATGCCGGCCGCACCGGGGCCGCGTACGGGCCGAACGCATCGATCCACGCTCCCCACGCCGTCGCGTCCGGAAGCTCCTCCTCTTCCGAAGGCGTTCCGCGGTAGCGCAACGTGCGGATGAAGTCGAGGCACAGTCTGCCCGCTCCCGCGCGGAATCGGTCCGTCATACGGGTCACAGTACGCCGGAACCGGTTTGACTGGTACCGTCGGGAACCGATCAAACCGGTTCCACAAGGGGGTACGCATGACCGAGACCGAGCAGAAAGCCCCGCCCGGCTGGCTCGTGCTGCTGCTGGCCGTCTCCTGTGGACTGACCGTCGCCAACCTCTACTACGCCCAGCCGCTGCTCGCCGAGCTGCGGCACACCTTCGGCGTCGGGGAAGCCGCGGCCGGCGGGGTCGTCACCGCCACCCAGGTCGGCTATGCCGCCGGGATGCTGCTGCTCGTCCCGCTCGGCGACCGTCTCGAGAACCGCGGCCTCGTCGCGACGCTGCTCGCGGTCGCCTGCGCGAGCCTGGTCGCCATCGGCGTCGCCCCGGGTTTCTTCGTGCTGCTGATCGCCTCCCTGATCGCCGGGGCGGCGTCGGTCGTCGTGCAGATCCTCATCCCGTTCGCCGCCGACATCTCCCCCGACGCCATCCGCGGCCGGATCGTCGGGCGCGTCGTGAGCGGGCTGCTCTTCGGCATCCTGCTCTCGCGCGTCGTCGCCAGCTTCCTGGCCGAGGTCACGAGCTGGCGCGTGGTGTTCCTGATCTCGGCCGCCGCGATGGCCGCGCTCGCCATCGTGCTGCGGTTCATCTTGCCGCGCCGCGCACCCAAGACCGACGTCCACTATGGACAGCTATTGCGCTCGACCCTGGCGATGTGGAAGAAACACCCCGACCTCCGCCACCGCGCGCTCTACCAGTCGGCGATGTTCGGGGCGTTCAGCGCGTTCTGGACGACGATCGCGTTCGTGCTCACCGCGCCGCCGTTCAACTACTCCCAGTTCGGCGTCGGCCTGTTCGCGCTGGCGGGCGCCGCCGGTGCCGCGGTGGCGCCGCTGGCCGGGCGGTGGTCGGACCACGGCCACGGCCGGCGGCTCACCGCGGGCGCGTTCGCACTCTGCGCGGCGGCGTTCGCGCTCGCCGGGTTCGGCGCGCACAGCGTCGTCCTGCTGGCGATCGCCGCGATCGCGATCGACACGGCCGTCCAGGCGACGCTCGTGACCGGCCAGCACGTGATCTACCAGCTCGACCCGTCGGCCCGCGCCCGCGTCAACAGCGTCTACCTCGGCACGTTCTTCATCGGCGGCGCGATCGGCTCCCAGGCGGGCTCGATCGCCTACCACCTGGGCGGCTGGACGGCGGTCGTCGTCTTCGCCGGCGTCCTCCCGCTGCTCGGCTTGGCCGGAATGACGCGCACCCGGGTCTAGCCGAACACCTCCCGGCGCGCGGCGGCCCACTCGGCATACGTCGTCCCGTTTCGCCCCAGCAGCTCCTCGACGACGCCGGTCGGCACCTGCGGGTGCCGCAGCGTCTCCTCGAAGCCGCCCAGGATCCAGTCGACCGCCGATTCGGGGACGCCGTACCCGACCCACTGTGCGCGCTGGTCGTCCCGGGTCAGCTCGCGGAACCGGATCTCCTTGCCCAGCACGGATTCCAGCGTCGAGACTTGCCCGCGCAGACTGATCGCCTCCGGTCCACTGAGGACATACGTCTGGCCGATGTGCCCTTCGCTGGTCAGCACCCGGGCGGCCACCGCGGCGATGTCGCCGAGGTCGATCGGGGTCTGCGTCGCGTCACCGTAGGCCATGGCGGCCTCGCCCGCGCGGACCATGGGCGCCCAGTCGAGCGTGTTGTTCATGAAGACGCCGGGGCGCAGGAAGGTCCAGGCGAAGCCGGCCTCCCGGACCGCCTTCTCGACGGCTCCGTATTCGTTGCCACTGGAGCCTTCGTGGTCGTCGCCGACACTGCTGCCCGACAGCGCGACGACCCGCTTGATACCCGCGTCGGTGGCCAGTTCGCAGAACTTTCGGACGGTCCGCGCCATCGGAGCGAGGTAAACGGCGTCGACGCCCTCGAGAGGCAGCGTCGACGGCTTGGCCAGCGAGCCGACGACCACCTCCGCCTCGGCGGGCAGCTTCGCGCGATCGGGATCGACGGTCAGCGCCCGGACCGGCGCCCCCAACGCCAGCAGCTCGTCGACCACCAGGCGGCCCACACTGCCGGTCGCGCCCGTCACCAGGATCGTCATGACACCCTCCTTATTTCCGTATGCCGTACGAGATAGTACGGCATACGGGAATGGAGTGCACGAGATTTCCAGGACCAGCGCTCGGCACAATGAGCCGATGAATGGCTCCCTGCCTGGCTGAAGTCGGCGAAGAACCGTGACGAGGTGCTGCGAGACATCCGGCGGTTGCGGTCAGCGCTGCCCGCCGGGCGACACTGACTCAGGAAGTGATCGTCGGCAACTCGGGCGCCGCGACGTCGTAGACCTTGCCCTCTTGGGTCAGCAGCGCCGCCAAGACCTTTGCCTTGCGGTCCGTCTGCTCCGGCGTCCCCCAGCGGACGATCTTCCCGCTCGACAACGTGAACTCCACGCTCGCCGGGGTCTTCGCCGTCGCCGTCGTCACCTGCTTGAGCAGCTGCTCCGGGATCACGCCCAACACCGCCGTCACCGCCCGCGTCACCGGGTCGTCGGCCGATACCTTCGGGAGCTTGAGCTCCGGCAGCCCCGCCGGCCGCGACGGGACCGTCTTGAACACCACGCCGCCGCCGTCGACCAGGTGGACTCCGTCGCCGCCCGGGCCGCTGTCGAAGAACGCGATCGCCGTGCGCTCGGTCACCGTGATCTCGACCGTGTTCGGCCACGACCGCGACACCTCGACCGTCGCGATGCCCGGCATCGCCGCCACCCGGTCGCGGATCTCGTCGGTGCTCAGCCGCAGCAACGGCTTGTCCACCGGCACCGCCGCCACCTCGCGGATCCGGTCGGCCGTCACCGTGCGCGAGCCGCTGACCGAGACGTCCTTCACGCCCAGCGTCGAGCTGAAGAACAGCAAGTACACCAACGCGATCACGGTCAGCACCGACAGCAGCGCCACCCAGCGGCGGCGGATCTCGACCCGCCGGTTGGGCCGGCTGCGCGGCGCAGGGCGGGTGGTCACGCGGGTGCGGCGGCGCTCCTCCTCGGAGCGCCGCCCGCGGCGTTCCCGCGCCAGGGCGGCGCGATCCCGTTCGTCCTCTTCGGACGGACGGCGGCGTTCCCTGGTCGGACTCATCGGCTCAGCGCTTGTCCAGCTCGGCGAGGATCTCCGGGCCCAGCTGCGTCACGTCCCCGGCGCCCATGGTGACGACCAGGTCGCCACCGCGCGCCAACCCGGCGACCAGACCGGCGGCGACGTCGAACGCGGGCTCGTAGTGCACCGGCACGGTCACCGCGTCGGCGATCAGCGCGCCGGTCACGCCCGGCTCCGGCTCCTCGCGGGCGCCGTAGACGTCCAGCACGACGACCTCGTCGGCCAACGACAACGCCGCGGCGAACTCCGCCGAGAACAGCTTCGTCCGCGAGTACAGGTGCGGCTGGAACACGACGACGACCCGCCCGGTCCCGGCCGCGGTCCGCACCGCGCGCAGCTGCGCGGCCACCTCGGTCGGGTGGTGGGCGTAGTCGTCGTAGACGCGGACGTCGCCGGCCCGGCCCTTGAACTCGAAGCGACGGCGGACCCCGCCGAACGCGGCGAGCCCTTCGGCCAGTTCGAGAGCCGGCGCGCCCAGCTCCAGCCCGGCCAGCAGCGCCGCGACCGCGTTGAGCGCCATGTGCTCACCCGGCACGGCCACGCGCACCGACAGCTCGGAACCGTCCAGCTCGAGCCGGACGACACCGCCGTCGGGCGCCGGGACGTAGTCCAGGATACGGGCGTCGCCGGAACCGGTGACCGTGCGGCCGTAGCGGCGTACCCGGACACCCAGCTCCGAAGACTGCTTGCCCAGCTCGTCCGCCGCGGGATCGTCACCGCAGACGATCAGCAGCCCGCCCGGCACGATCCGGCCGACGAACTCGGTGAACACCTTCGTGTAGGCCTCGGCGGTGCCGTGGTGGTCCAGGTGGTCCGGCTCGACGTTCGTCACGACCGCGACCGACGGCGAGTAGGTCAGGAACGAGCCGTCGCTCTCGTCGGCTTCGGCGACGAAGATGCCGCCCTCGCCGTGGTGGGCGTTGGCCCCGGACTCGTTGAGGTCGCCGCCGATGGCGAACGACGGGTCGAGCCGGCAGTGCTGCAGCGCGACCGTGAGCATCGACGTCGTCGACGTCTTGCCGTGCGTGCCGGCGATGCAGGCGACGCGGTGGCCTTCCATCAGCCCAGCCAGCGCCTGCGCCCGGTGCAGCACCGGGATCCCGGCGGCGCGCGCCGCGACCAGCTCCGGGTTGGTCTCCTTGATCGCCGTCGAGACGACCACAGCGGACGGCGGCTCGGCCAACGCGGAAATGTTCTCGGCGCTCTGGCCGACGAACAGCTCCGCGCCCTGAGCCCGCAGCGACAGCAGCGCGCGCGACTCCTTGGCGTCCGAGCCCGACACGAAAGCGCCGCGGGCCAGCAGGATCCGTGCGATGCCGGACATGCCGGCGCCGCCGATCCCGATCAGGTGCGCCCGGCGCAGCTCTTCAGGCAGTTCAGGCACCGGCGGCCTCCAAAACGATGCGAGCGAGCAGTTCGTCGGCCTCGCGGTGGCCCATGCCGACCGCGGCCGCGCCCATCTTCGCGACGCGGTCGGCGTCGGTGACCAGCGGGACGACCAGCTCGGCGACCTTGGCCGCGGTGAGGTCGCCGTCGAAGACCATGAGCGCCGCGCCGGCGTCGACCGCGGGGCGCGCGTTGGTGGCCTGCTCGCCGTTGCCGTGCGGCAGCGGGACGAACACCGCGGGCAGCCCGACCGCCGTCACCTCGGCGACGGTCATCGCGCCCGACCGGCACACCGCGACGTCGGCGGCGGCGTAGGCCAGGTCCATCCGCTCCAGGTACGGCACCGGCACGTACGCCGGCCGGCCCGGGAACTCCTGCACGACCAGCGTGTTTTTCGGGCCGTGCGCGTGCAGCACGCCGACCCCGGCGTCGGCCAGGTCCTTCGCCGCGCCGGACAGTGCGTTGTTGATCGACTGCGCGCCCTGCGAGCCGCCGAACACCAGCAGCGTCGGCGCGTCCGGGTCCAGCCCGAAGTGCTCGCGGGCCTCGGCGCGCAGCGCGGCCCGGTCGAGCGACGTGATCGACCGCCGCAGCGGGATCCCGACGACCTCGGCCTTCGGCAGCGGCGTGCCCGCGACGGCGACGGCCACCCGGCGAGCGAACCGCGCGCCCACCTTGTTCGCCAGGCCCGGCGACTGGTTGGCCTCGTGCACGACGATCGGGACGCGCCCGCGCGCGGCCAGGTAGGCGGGCAGGGCGACGTAGCCGCCGAAGCCGACGACGACGTCCGCGCCGACCCGGTCCAGCACCTCGCGGGTCCGGCGGACCGAGTCGCGGACCTTCAGGGGCAGCCGCAGCAGCTCCGGCGTCGGCTTGCGCGGCAGCGGGACCGGCGGGATCAGCTCGAGCTCGTAGCCGCGGGCCGGGACGAGCTTGTTCTCCAGGCCGCGCTCGGTGCCCAGCGCGATCACCGTCGCGTCCGGGCGCAGCCGCATGACGGCGTCGGCCAGGGCGAGGGCGGGTTCGATGTGTCCTGCGGTGCCACCTCCGGCGACCACGACCACGGGCGCCTTGCCCGCGGCGGCTCGCTCGGTTCCCTTGACGGGCTTACTCACCAATGACCTCTCCGGTTCGCGGTACTCCGGGTACCACGGCTCGCTGTTGTCCGCGCGGCCCCGCCGCGAGACGTGGCCGTGCTCGTCCGTGCCGCGCTGCGGCGCACCGGTTCGCGGACCGACCTGCGTCGTTCCTGCGCCGGGGCGGGCCGCGCCGCACGGGGCGCGGGCCTGGCCGCCTTCGCCCCGGTGCGCGCCGCCCCCTTGCGGGTGGCGGGCGGGCGGTACGGATCGGGCGCGGGCAGCCGCAGCAGGCGTCCGAACTTACCCGGCCCCTGCGTGCGCAGCGCGGCCACCGCCTCCGGTTCGTGCCGGGCGGCGTTCGCGAGCACGCCCATGATGAGCATGGTGATCACCAGCGAGGTGCCGCCGTAGGAGATCAGCGGCAGCGTGACGCCGGTGACCGGCAGCAGGCCCACGACGTAGCCGATGTTGATGCCGGCCTGGGCCACGAGGAACACGGTGAGCGTGCCGGACACGATCCGGATCCACGGGTCGATGTTGCGGGTGGCGATCCGGAGGCCCACGACGGCGACCCCGGCGAACAGGGCGAGCACGACGACGCAGCCGACCAGCCCGAGCTCCTCGCCGATCAGGGCGAAGATGAAGTCGTTCTGCACGTTCGGCAGGTAGTTCCAGCTGGCCGCGCCCTGGCCGAGGCCCTTGCCGAACAGCCCGCCGTCGGCGAGCGCGAGCTTGGCCTGGTTGGCCTGGAAGCCTTCGGCGCTGGTGTCCGCGTCCGGCGAGAGGAACGACATGACGCGGGCGAGCCGGTAGGGCGCGATGAGAGCGAGCACGAGCACGCCGGCCAGGCCGCCCGCGAGGATCACGCCGAACAGGCGTTTCGGCGCGCCGGCGAACCACAGCAGCGCCAGGAGCACCACGGCGAGGGTGACCGTGCCGCCGAGGTCCGGCTGCAGCATGACCAGGGCGAACATCAGCAGCGCGATCGGCACCACCGGCACCAGCAGGTGCCGCCACTGGTGGATCACGTTGTACTTGATCACCAGGATGTGCGCGCCCCAGAAGGCCAGCGCGACCTTCGCGGCCTCGACGGGCTGGAAGGTGAACTCGCCGATCCGGAACCAGCCCTGCGAGCCGTTGACCGTCGAGCCGAGCGGGGTCAGCACGAGCACCAGCAGGCCGAGGCAGACCACCGTCGCGGTCGCCGACATCCGCCGGATCCGCTCCAGCTTGACCCGCATGCCCAGCCAGAACACCACGCCGCCGAGCGCGACGAACACGAGGTGCTTGGTGAACAACGCGTACACGCCGCTGCCGGTCTTCGGGTTGTACGAGCCGACCGACGACGCCGAGAGCACCATGACGATGCCGATCACGGTGAGCACACCGGTCAGCGCGAGCACGAGGTGGAACGACGCCAGCGGGCGCGAGAGCCACGCGGTCAGCGCGGTCCGGAACGCGACGAAGCCGCTCTCCTTGCGCTCGCGGCGCGGACGCTTCGGCGGTGTCTTGGGCTTGGGCTCAGCTACCGTCACTCGGCTCCCCCGCTGCGTCGTCGCGGAGGACGTGCACCGCCGCGGCGAACGCGTCGCCGCGTTCGCCGTAGTTGCGGAACATGTCCAACGACGCCGCGGCGGGTGCGAGCAGCACCACGTCACCAGGCCGGGCCATCGCGCTGGCCGCACTCACCGCCGCAGTCATGGGTTCATGGTCACCCGGACGGAGGCTGTTCACCGGGACATCCGGCGCGTGTCGCGCGACCGCGGCGGCGATCACGGGTGAATCGACACCGAGTAGCACAACTCCGCGCAGGCGGCCCGCGATACTGCTCACCAATTCGTCGACGGAAGCGCCCTTGAGCTGGCCTCCGGCGATCCAGACGATGCTCTGGTGGGCCCGCAGCGACCCGGCGGCCGCGTGCGGGTTGGTCGCCTTCGAGTCGTTGACGTACCGGACCCCGGCGACCTCGGCCACCTCGACGGCCCGGTGCGGCGCCGGCTGGTACTCGCGCAGGCCCTTCAGCACGGCCTCCGGCGCGACGCCGTGGGCGCGGGCCAGCGAGGCGGCGGCGAGGGCGTTCGAGACGTTGTGCGGGCCCGCCGGGCGGACGTCGGCGAGGGTGGCGAGCTCTTCGGCGCTGTTCGCCGGGTCGGCGACGAACGCGCGGTCGACCAGCAGGTCCTCGACCAGGCCCAGCTCTTGGGCGGACGGGGTGTCCAGCCGGAAGGCGACGCGGCGGGCGCTCTCGGGCGCGTGCTCGTCGGCGATCCGCGTGGACCACTCGTCGTCGGCGTTGCGCACGGCGACCTTGGCCCGGGTGTACACGCGGCCCTTGGCGGCGGCGTACTCCTCCATCGAGCCGTGCCAGTCGATGTGGTCCTCGGCCAGGTTGAGCACCACGGCCGCGTCCGGCGCCAGGGTCGAGGACCAGTGCAGCTGGAAGCTCGACAGCTCCACGGCCAGCACGTCGTAGCCCGCACGGACCGCGTCGAGGGCCGCGTAGCCGATGTTCCCGCAGGCCACGGCGTTGACGCCGGCCGCCTTGAGGATCGACTCCAGCATGCCCACGGTGGTCGTCTTGCCGTTGGTGCCGGTGACCACCAGCCACGACGGCGGGTGCTCGCGCAGCTGCCCGACCCGCCAGGCCAGCTCGACGTCGCCGATGACCTCGACGCCCGCCTCGGCCGCGGCCACCAGCAGCGGCGACGTCGGCCGCCAGCCGGGGCTGGTGACGACGAGGACGACGTCCGACGGCGGCTCGGTCAGCCCGGGCACCAGCTCCGCGCCCAGGCCGTCCAGCTCGGCCAGGCGCTCGGCGTTGCCGTCGGTGACCGTGACCCGCGCACCCAGCTCGGTGAGCACGGGCACGATCGACTTGCCGGTGACCCCCGCACCGGCGACCAGGACGTGACGACCGGCGATGTCCAAGGTCAGCCCCCGAAGCCGAGCTGCTCGCTGTAGAACAGGCCGAGCCCGAACATGCAGCAGATCGCCGACAGCAGCCAGAACCGGATGATCACCGTGGTTTCCGCCCACCCGGCTAGCTCGAAGTGGTGGTGGAACGGCGCCATCCGGAACAGCCTTCGCCGCGTCGTGCGGAACACCGCGATCTGAGCAACCACCGAGATCATCTCGACCATGAACAGGCCGCCGATGACGATGGCGAGCAGTTCGGTGCGAGTGGTCATGGACAGCCCGGCGACCAGGCCGCCGAGGGCCAGCGAACCGGTGTCGCCCATGAAGATCTTCGCCGGGGCCGCGTTCCACCAGAGGAACCCGACGCACGCGCCGGCCGCCGCGGCGGCGACCACGGCCAGGTCGAGCGGGTCGCGGACGTCGTAGCAGGCGGGCGCCGGGCCGTTGGCGCAGTTCAGCCGCTCCTGCCAGAACGCGATCACGACGTAGGTCGCCAGCACCATCGCCGCCGAGCCGCCCGCCAGGCCGTCGAGACCGTCGGTGAAGTTCACCGCGTTCGACCAGCCGGAGATCACGATGTAGCAGAAGATCACGAAGATCACCGACGGGAAGGTGATCAGCGCGAGGTCTCGGACGTAGGAAAGGCTCTCCGACGCCGGCGTGATGCCGCGCGAGTCCGCGAAGTTCAGCGCCAGGACCGCGAACGCGATGGTGACCACCAGCTGGCCGACCAGCTTCGCGGTCTTGTTCAGCCCCAGGTTGCGCTGCTTGCGGATCTTGATGAAGTCGTCGAGGAACCCGACGATCCCGAGGCCCACCGCGAGCATCAGCACGAGCAGCCCGGAGGCCGTCGGCGCGCCGCTGCGGGAGTTGAACATCCAGTTGATCAGGTGCGCGGCGAAGTACCCGACGACCATCGCGATGATGATCGCGACGCCACCCATCGTCGGCGTGCCGCGCTTGGACTTGTGTCCCTGCGGGCCTTCCTCACGGATCTCCTGGCCGAAGCCCTGCCGGGAGAACACCCGGATCAGGTACGGCGTCAGCAGGATGGAGATCAGCAGGCCCGCCCCGGCCGCGATCAGGATGCTGATCACGCGTCACCACCGTTCGAGCGATTCTCGGAGTTGTCGGTTTCCCGGGGTTCGAGCAGGGCTTCGGCGACCCGCCAGAGCCCGGCCACCTTGGAGGCCTTGACCAGCACCACGTCCCCGGGACGGAGCTGATCATGCAGCAGGGCGATCGCGGCCTCGACGTCGGGTACCAGAGTCGATTCCTCGCCCCAGGAGCCCTCCTGGTGCGCCCCCTGGTGCAGGGCCGCAGCCTCGGGGCCGATCACGACGAGCTTGGCGATGTTGAGCCGGACGACCAGGCGGCCGATCTCGTCGTGGGCGGTGATCGCGTCCGCGCCGAGCTCGCCCATCACGCCGAGCACGGCCCAGGACCGGCGGCCGCTCTCCCGCGTCATCGCCGCGAGCGCCTTGAGGCCGGCCCGCATCGACTCGGGGTTGGCGTTGAAGGAGTCGTTGAGGATCGTGACGCCGTCTTCGCGGGTGACGACCTCCATGCGCCGCGCCGAGCGCCGTTCGAGGCCCGAGAGGCGGGTGGCGATCTCCGCCGGCGTCGCGCCCAGCTCCAGCGCGACCGCCGCGGCGGACAGCGCGTTGCCGACGTGGTGCTCGCCGTGCAGCGGCAGCTTCACGTCGGCCTCGCCGGCCGGCGTGACCAGCCGGAAGGAGGCGCGGGCTTCGTCGTCGAGGGTGATGTTCTCCGCGCGGATCCGCGCCGAGGCGCTTTCGCCGACGAACACGACGCGGGCCTTCGTGCGGCTCGCCATGGCCGCGACCAGCGGGTCGTCGAGGTTGAGCACCGCGACGCCGTCTTCGGGCAGGGCCTCGACCAGCTCGCCCTTGGTCTTCGCGATGCCTTCGCGCGAGCCGAACTCGCCGACGTGCGCGGTGCCGACGTTGAGCACCACGCCGATCTTCGGCGGCGCGATCTCGGCGAGGTGGGCGATGTGCCCCGGCCCGCGCGCGGACAGCTCCAGCACCAGGTGCCGGGTGCTCGCGTCGGCCCGCAGGGCGGTCCACGGGTGGCCCAGCTCGTTGTTGAACGACCCGGGCGGCGCGACCGTCGGGCCGAGCGGCTCGAGCAGCTGCGCGATGACGTCCTTCGTCGACGTCTTGCCGGACGAGCCGGTGACGCCGACGACGGTCAGGTTCCCCTCGGCCAGGCGCCGCACGACGAACCGGGCGAGCTTGGCCAGCGCGGCCAGCACCGCGGCGCCGGAGCCGTCCTGGTCGCCGGTCAGCGCGACCGACCGTTCGTGGGCCTCGCCCGGCGCCAGCGGCGGGACGACGATGGCGGGCGCGTCGACCTCGCGGGCGGCCAGCACGGCGACGGCACCGGCTTCGACGGCCTGCGCGGCGAAGTCGTGGCCGTCGACCTTCTCCCCCGGCAGGGCGACGAACAGGCCGCCGGGCGTGAGCTGCCGGGTGTCGAACTCCACGCTGCCGGTCACCTGCGCGCCCGGGTCGGCGCGGTGCAGCCGGCCGCCGACGACGTCGGCGATCTCGGCCAGGCTGAGCACGATCACACACTCACCTCGAGTTTGTTGCGGATGGCCGCGGCCAGCTCGTCGCGGTCGGAGAACGGGTGCACGACGCCGCCGGCCGCCTGGCCGGTCTCGTGCCCCTTGCCGGCGAGGAAGACGATGTCGCCCGGCTCGGCCAGCGCCACGGCGTGTGCGATGGCCTCGCGGCGGTCGCCGATTTCGACGACCTCACCGCCCTCGGCGGGCCCGACGGCACGGGCGCCGGCGAGCATCGCGGCACGGATCGCCGCGGGGTCTTCGGAGCGCGGGTTGTCGTCGGTGACGATCAGGACGTCGCTGCGGCGGGCCGCCGCCTCGCCCATCATCGGGCGCTTGGCGGTGTCGCGGTCGCCGCCGCAGCCGAGCACGGTGATGATCCGGCCCTCGGTGCGCGCACGCAGCGCGTCCAGGCCCTGCGCGACCGCGGCCGGCTTGTGGGCGTAGTCGACGACGGCGGTGAACTCCTGGCCGACGTGGACGCGCTCCATCCGGCCCGGCACCTGCACCTGCGCGAGCCCGGCGACGATGTGCTCCAGGCTCACTCCGGCGGTGCTCAGGATCGCGGCGGCCAGCACGGCGTTGGCGACGTTGAACTCGCCGGGCAGCGGGATCCGCGCGGGTGCGCTGAGGCCGTCCGGGCCGTGCAGGGTGAAGGTCTGCTCGCCGTGCGGGGTGGCCTGCAGGTCGGTGGCCTTCCACGCGGCGTCGGTGCCGGGATCGGTGGTCACCGTGATCGTCTGGGGGGTGAGCAGCGCCTGCCCCCACGCGCTGTCGACCACGACGACCTCGGTGGTGGAGCGGCCGTCGAACAGCAGCGACTTCGCGGCGAAGTACTCCTGCATGTCCTTGTGGAAGTCCAGGTGGTCCTGGGAGAGGTTCGTGAACGCGCCGACCGCGAACCGGGTGCCGTTGACCCGGCCGAGCGCGAGCGCGTGACTGGAGACCTCCATCGGCACGTGCGTGACGCCGCGTTCGAGCATCACCGCGAACAGGGCCTGCAGGTCCGGGGCCTCGGGCGTGGTGAACCCGCTGACCAGGCGTTCGCCAGCGATCCGGGTCTCGACCGTGCCGATCATGCCGGTGGTCAGCCCGGCGGCCTCGAGTCCGGCGTCGACCAGGTAGGAGGTCGTGGTCTTGCCGGAGGTGCCGGTGACGCCGAGGACGGCCAGCCGCAGCGACGGCTCGCCGTAGATCCAGGCGGCGATCTCGCCGAGGGCGGCGCGCGGGTCGGCGTGCACGAGGATCGGGACGCCGGCGTCGCGCAGCGCGGGGCGCTCGGCCCCGTCGGCGTCGGTGAGGACCGCGACGGCGCCCGCGGCGATCGCCTGGTCGCTGAAGTCGGCACCGTGGGCCCGGGCGCCGGGCAGGGCGGCGAAGAGGTCGCCGGGCAGCACGTGCTGGGCGCGCAGGGTGGTGCCGGTGACGGTGAGCTCGGCGGCGTCGGGCCGGTCGGCGATCAGCCGCGCGTCCGCCCTGGCGAGGAGGGTCGCCAGCGGGACCGGGTCGATGCGCGCCGGGCGCGGCGGCGCGGGGACCGCTTTCACCGGGCTTTCCGGCACCTGGGAACTGGACGATGACACGGACACGGCCAAGAGGCTACCGGCGGGCGTTCGGGGGGCCCGCACGCGGTACGGCGATTGCGCGCGGCTGAGGCAGATGTGCTAGACGGCGGCCCGCACCCCGTTGCGCCGCAACACTTTCCCGGACACTTCGGACCGATGTGGACGTTGGACGTGGAAAGCCCCCTCACGCGGGTGAGGGGGCTCTCACGGATCGTGCTCACTGCACGATGAGCGGGACCTCCGGCGACGGCCCGTCCGACAGCGGGATCTGGTACCGCTGCGTCAGGTACGACGCGATGCTGTGGAACAGGGGTGCGGCGGAGTGCCCCACCGGCAGCGTCGTGTCCGGCGCGTCCAGCCGGATCCCGACGACGAACCGGGGGTGGTCCGCGGGCAGGATGCCGGCGAAGGTGATGTTGTAGAGGTGGTCGCTGTAGCCCTTGTTCCGCGGGTCGATCTGCTGGCCGGTGCCGGTCTTGCCGGAGATCTGGTAGCCCTCGACCGCCGCCGTCGGCGCGGTGCCCTTCTGCACGCCCTTGCCGTTCTGCGCGACCGCGCGCATCATGTCGCGCACCGTCTTCGCCGTCTGCGGGCCGACCACCTGGACCGACTTCGGCGCCGGCTCGGGCACCGTCGTGCCGTCCGGGTTCACCTTCGCCTTGACGATCCGGGGTTCGACGCGCACGCCGTCGTTCGCGATCGTCTGGTACAGCCCGGCCATCTGCAGCACGGTCATCGACAGGCCCTGCCCGATCGGCAGGTTGCCGAAGGTGGTCGCCGACCACTGGCTGCGCGCCGGCACGACTCCCGCGCTCTCGCCGGGCAGGCCGACGCCGGTGCGCTGGCCGAGGCCGAACTTCTTGAGCAGGTCCGCGTAGCGCTCCTCGCCGATCTTCTGCGCCAGCAGCAGCGTGCCGATGTTCGACGACTTGGCGAAGATCCCGGCGGTGGTGAACGTCTGCGTCCCGTGCGTCCAGGCGTCGTGCACGGTCTTGTCGGCGACCTGCAGCAGGCCGGGCACCTGGATGGTCGACTCCGGGGTCGCGATGCCGTAGTCGATCGCCCCGGTGGCGGTGACGACCTTGTTGACCGACCCCGGTTCGAACGGCGTCGTGACCGCGGGGTTGGCCAGGTCCTCGTTCGTCCACGTCGACTGGTCGTTGGGGTCGAACGACGTGTTGTTGGCCAGCGCGTAGACCTCGCTGGTCTTGGCGTCCAGGACGACCGCCTGGCCGCCCTTGGCGTGCGACTGCTGGACGTAGTCCGCGAGCTGGCGCTGCACCTCGTACTGCAGGTCGGAGTCGATGGTCAGCTCGAGGTCCGACCCCGGCACGGCGGCCTGCAGGTCGCGCTCGGTGCCCGGGATGACGACGTTGTCGCTGCCGTTCTTGGTGTTGACCAGCATCCGGCCCGGCGTACCCGCCAGGTCGTTGTCGCGCAGCTGCTCCAGCCCGACCAGGCCGTGCAGGTTGTGCTTGGACACGTCCGGGTCGTCGGAACGCCAGTTCGCGGCGCCCACGATGTTGGACGCCAGGCTGCCGCCCGGGTACTCCCGCAGCGCGCGCTTCTCGACGCCGATCCACGCGAAGTTCTTCACGATGTCGGCGGCGACCGACGGCTCGACGTTGTGCTCGAGGTAGGTGAAGGACGCCTGCTTGTGGAACAGGTCGAGCAGCTGCTGCTCGGTCAGCTGGTTCGGCACCTTGGCGGCGATGTACTTCGCGGCCGCGGCGGTCTCGGCGTCGAACGTCTTCTTCGTGCCGGGGTTCTTCGCGGCGAAGTCGTCCATGTTCTTGTGCAGCGCCTTGAGGTTCACCGACAGCGAGCGCACCTCGACGCTGAACGCCAGCTTGGCGCCGTTGCGGTCCACAATGGACCCGCGCTGGGCGGGGATGTCGATGGTCTGGGTGCGCTGCCGCTCGGCCGCGGCCGAGAGCGCCCCGGCCTCGAACCACTGCACCTGCACCAGTTTCACGCCGGCGACGAGCAGCACGGCGACCAGGATCAGGCGCACGGCGGAGAACCGGCCGCGGTTGCCGCCGTTGCCCCGCCGCGCGGCCGCGCTGCGCGTCCCGGCGGCGTACGTGCGCCGCGCGCTGCCGGTGGTGCGCGCACGGGACTGTCCCCGGCTCGAAGCCATCACTGGCCGCCACCCGGCTGGGCCGGCGGCGCGGGCTGCTCCTCGGCGGGCACCGCGGGCTGGTCACCTTCGATCGGCACGCCCTGCGCCGACTGCGTGCCCGCGGCCGGCGCGGCCGGCGGCGCGACCGGCACCGCCGGCGAGTCCGCCTTGGCCTTCTTGGGCTCGCCGACGAGCGAGGTCTTCCCGTCCGGGCCCACGAGGATGCGCGCCGGGTCACCGCCCGGCACCATGCCCAGCTGCTGGGCCGCGGGGGCCAGCGACGCCGGCGACTCGGCCTTCGCGACTTCGCGCTGCAGCTGTTCCTTCGTCTCGGCCAGGTTCGCGTTGGTCGTGCGCAGCTGCTCGAGCCGGTAGGAGTCGGCGATCGCCTGCGTGGTCAGCCACAGCGTGGTCGCCACGCCGGCGGCCAGCAGCGCCATCATCAGCAGCACGAACGACGCGCGCGACTTCGGCAGCCGCAGCTTGAGCCGGACCTTGGGAGCGCCCGGCTCAGCGGTCTTCGGCACTGGCCGCGGCTCGCGCTCCTTCAGCAGGTCGGCGCGCTGGGCGCGGCGGGCGTAGGCGCGCTCGGCCGCGGACGTGCGCCCCCGCGACGCGCGGCGCGGCGCCGCCTTGCCCGGCTCGAGGGTCTGCGGTTCCGGCTCGGCGGTGGTCGAGGTGCGGGCGGCCTCGCTGCGGCCCCGCGTCGCCGGCGCGTTGCGGCGGCGGGACTTCGTGGGAGCGGTCATCGCGGCTCTCCGATCCTCTCTGCGGCCCGCAACCGCACCGAAGCGGCACGCGGGTTGTGTTCCATCTCCTCTTCGCCGGCCTTCTCGGCGCCTCGCGTCAGGAGCTTCAGCTCCGGTCCGTGTCCCGGCAGCTCCACCGGAAGTCCTTCCGGGGTACGGGACTTCGCGAGCTCGGCCAGCGCCTGCTTGACGAGCCGGTCTTCCAGCGACTGGTAGGACTCGACGACGATCCGCCCGCCCACACCGAGCGCGCCCAGCGCGGCGGGCATGGCCCGGCGGAGCACCTCCAGCTCGCCGTTGACCTCGATCCGCAGCGCCTGGAACGTGCGCTTGGCCGGGTGCCCGCCGGTCCGCCTGCTGGCCGCCGGCACGGCGTCGTAGAGCAGCTCGACCAGGCGGCCGCTCATCGTGAACGGCTCCTGTTCGCGGGCTTTCACGACGGCTCTGACGATCCGCTGCGCGAAGCGTTCCTCACCGAAGTCCCGCAGGATCCGGATCAGCTCGCCGGGCGCGTAGGTGTTGAGGACGTCGGCGGCGGTGAACCCGGTGGTCGGGTCCATCCGCATGTCGAGCGGCGCGTCCTTCGAGTAGGCGAAGCCGCGCTCGGCGCGGTCCAGCTGCATCGACGAGACGCCGAGGTCGAACAGGATGCCGTCGGCCTTGGCGATCTTCAGCTCGGCGAGGGCTTCGGGGAGTCCGTCGTAGACGGTGTGCACGAGGTCGACGCGGTCGCCGTGGCGCGCGAGGCGTTCGCCGGACTTCTCCAGCGCGGCGGGATCGCGGTCCAGCGCGACGAGGCGCATCCGCGGGAAGGCTTCGAGGAGGGCAACGGAGTGCCCGCCGAGGCCGACGGTCGCGTCCACGAGGACGCCGTCGCGGTCGGCGAACACGGGAGTGAACAGTTCGACGATGCGGTCGAGCAGTACCGGGACGTGCTCGGGTGCCGTCATGATCCCCTCCCCCTTTCTCGCCTGGGCGGCCCGGGGGAAATATGGCGGATGCCGTCAGGTCCCTGTCCGCCCGCTGCCGACCTGGTACCGGGGAAGGTGCACCAGGGCTGTTGAGCGGACAGAGGCCTCACGGCATCCGGGTGGGCGTCTCCCGTCGGTGCGGGCGGCGAACCTGTCGTCCCCCGACGACGAAGGTGCACCGCGACCGCACGCCTAGAAGACGCCCGGCAGTACTTCCTCTCGAGCCTTCGCGTAGCTGTCTTCGTGTTCCTCCAGGTAGCCCTGCCACGCTTGGGCGTCCCAGATCTCGAGCCTGGTGATCGCCCCGATCACCACGCAGTCCTTGCTGAGCCCCGCGTAGCGGCGGAGCTCGGGCGCGACGGTGATGCGCCCCTGGCCGTCCGGTCGTTGCTCGTCCGTGCCCGCGAACAGGTAACGCTGGTAGGCCCGAACCGCCTCGTTGGTGAACGGGGCCTCGGCGACCTTGCGCGCCATCTGCTCGAACTCGGCGCGGGGGAAGACGAAGAGGCAGTGATCCTGCCCCTTGGTGACCATCAGCCCACCCGCCAAGGCGTCACGGAACTTCGCGGGCAGCGCGAGCCGCCCTTTGTCGTCCAGTTTCGGGGTGTGGGTGCCGAGGAACACGGCCTCCACCTCCCTACCGCCCCAGGTGGCGAACCACCTCGAACGGCTACGGGGCTTCCCTTCCGCCCCACTGGCCACCACCGTACCCCACTTTTCACCACAGTCAACGCGTGAAACCGGCGACTCACTCCGTCGTGTGCTTTGTTTGCGCAGGTCAGCAGGGTGGGGGTCGGTGGGGGGTGCGGTGGGGGACGGTGGCCAAGATCCCCCGTGCCGGGGTCCCGAGCAACCTCAGCTGTACCCCATGCGTCCGCATAACGGCCGCGAAAGAACCCAAAGGCCGTCCCGTGGGGCCCAGTGGGGGGCCAGGGTAGGTCCGGGTGGGGAACGCGGTGGGGCCCAGTGGGGATCCCGCCACCCCACGTCCTCGTCGGCCCAAACGTCTTGAATGAGTCATTCAGGACCTCCGAAGACCTGCATGACTCATTCAAGACGTTTGAGTTGAGATGCGCAGTTGTCCACAGTCACCCGTTATAACCGTGAGTAGTCCACAGATCACGGACAGGTCTTCCGTGCGGCGACCGACCCGGCGACGATCGACACGTGGTCAGACAAACGTGGGCACGCGACTCGGAAGCCCTCTTCGCGGCCAGCAGGTTGGGTGTCATCACGGTGGCGCACCTGGAATCCCTGGGCGTACCGCAGCGAACGAGCTACCGGCGGTGCCTTCCCGGCCAACCCTGGCAACGGCTCCTGCCCGGAGTGGTCTTGTTGCGCACCGGTGAGCCGACGCGTCGGCAGCGAGTCGAGGGAGCGCTCCTCTACTGCGGCGACGAGGCCGTCATCACCGGTCTGGAATCGTGCCGGCACCAGGGACTGCGGCGCCCCGCCGGGCGGAACGACCCGGTCCATCTCCTCCTGCCCGCGCACCTGAAGGTCATGAGCAGTGGCTACGTTCTCGTCGAACGGACGACCCGGATGCCGGCCGCGGTCCCGATCGATGGCCTGCCCTTGGCTCCCGCACCTCGCTCCGTACTCGATGAATGCCGCCGGCTGACCGAGCGCGGAGCGGTCCGGGCGTTGCTGGCCGAGGCGGTCCAGCAACTGAAGATCGACCCGGCGGAGCTGTCGGCCGAGCTGGAGAACGGGAGCACCCGGGGCAGTGCCCTCCCTCGGGCGGCACTCCGGGAGATCACCCTGGGTGCGCGGTCGGCCGCCGAGGCCGAAGCCGTGGCTTTGCTTCGCCGCTCGGACCTGCCCGAACCGGTCTGGAACTTCGAGCTGCGCGACGAGCGAGGCTGCTACGTCGCGACCCCCGACGCATGGTGGGACGACGTCGCCCTGGCTTGGGAGATCGACTCCTACGAGTTCCACTTCGGACAACCCGGCTATGCGGCGACGCTCGCCCGGAACAACCGGTACGCCGCGGCCGGTGTCGCGGTGGTGCAGACAGTGCCCAGCCGGATCCGCGCGGAACCGGCCGCGGTCGTCGCCGAACTGGTCGCCGCCTACCGCGCCGCGGCGATCCGCCCCCGTCCCCCGGTCCGGCTCGCGTCTTGAATGAGTCATTCAGGTCTTCCGAGGTCCTGAATGACTCATTCAAGACAAGCAGAACCCGGGTGGTCAGTCCTCGGGGGTGAGGAGTGCCGCGACGCGGGCGGCGAGCCGGGTGCTGTCGACCGGGGTCACGTTCACCCACTCCTGCCCACCGCGGCCCGCGCTCTTCGTCGCGCAGTACGCGCCGACGTCCGTGTCGAACCACGTCAGCCCGCCCACTCGCGAAACCCGGCCCGACGCCGTCCGCCGGCTCACGCTGAACTGTCCCGCCGCGTACACCGGCCGGGCCTGGATCGCCAGGACCTCCTGCTGCTGGGCCGACGTCGACCGCGACTCGGAAGGCGAGTCCGAAAGCGCCGACGCCGCCAGGTTGACCCCGTAGCCGGGCCCCGGCGACAGCTCCGGCAAGACGTCGACGAGCGCCGTGCAGAGCTCGCTCGAGCTGATCGAGTCCAGGCCGATCGTCTGCTCCGGCTGGGTCGCCAGCACGCCCCGGCTGCCGCGGGTCGCCGTCACCGCGCGGAACGGCGCCGGCGCCGTCATGTCCGCCAGCGCTTCGCACGCCACGAAGACCTCGCCACCCGCCAGGAGGTCCAGGCGCGAGGCCAGCGCCGGTGCCAGCGCGCCGTCGTACAGGCCGCGCTCGGCGAGGTTCTCGTACACCGCCTTCCGCACCTCGGCGCGTTCCTCGTCGGTCCCGCCGACGCTGCGCACGGTCAGCGGCTCCGGCGGCCGGTCGTGGCCGAGGTCGGTCCAGAGGATGTCGAACGCCGACGCGGAGACGCGGATCAAGCCGGCCCCAGCGTCGGCGGGTCCGCAAACGTGTCGGCGGGCACGTGGCCGCGCAGGGCCGCGTCGCGGGTCCGCAGCACGTCGATCGCCTTCTGCCGCGCGGCTTCCGCCTCGGCGCGGCGGGCCGCCATCTCGTCGGCCAGCCCGGCCAGCACGAGCACGTTCCCGGACGACGCCGCGTCGCGGATCATCGCCGCCGGGTCGTACGTCACCGGCGGCGGCATGTCGGCGCGGGCCCGCGCGGCCGCCTCCGCCTGGGCGCCGACCGCGCCACCCACGGACGCCGACACCGCGGCGGAGTGCGACAGCCACTGCGCGGCCCGGCCCACTGCCGCCCGCGCCGCGTCGCCCGCCCGGCCGCCCCAGTTCTCTTCCGAAGAGGCCACCAGCGCGGCGAGGTCGGCCGTCGACTCGTGCAGCCGTTTCGCCAGCTCTTCCCAGCGCGCGCCCGTCTCGCCCGCGGCGACCGGGTCGTTGTCGCGCTCGACCTCCGCGGCCATCGCCTCGTGGCTGTAGGCCTCGTACCTCGCGGTGGGCACAGGGGGTTCCGACACAGCGCACCTCTCGGTTCAGGGCAGCTTGGGCTCGACCAGCCCGGCCACCGTGCCCGCGCGGCGGCACGCGAGCGGGGTGTCCGAGAAGCCGGTGTTGCTGACGTCGATCTGGACGCTGGCCGCGTCGCCCACCCCGAGCAGCACGGCGCAGGTGCCGTCGGCGGCCTTCTTGTCCGCCACCTGCAGCGCCGGGTGCGTGCCGACCTTGGTCTTGGTCGCCGTCTTCTTCGCGACTTCGAGGTCGGCCAGGCCGTCGGTCTCGCTGAGGGTCACGGTGACGCCGAAGGTGCCGGGCACGGTCCAATCGCACGCGCGGGCGCCGGCGATCTCCTTGGGCTTGCCGAGGACGCCCACCCCGGCGGCCGACCGGTCCTGCGGGTCGAGCAGCGAGCACGGGTCGATCGCGGCGAGGCCGGTCCAAGCGACGACGGGCGGCGGCCCGGCCGTGGCGGTGGCTTGGGTGGAGGCGTGGCCGACGGTGGCAGGCCGGGCGGGCTGCTGCCCGCACCCGGCGAGTACCAAGAGGAGGGCCGGCGCCCACAGGTACTTCGTGCGCATCAGGTCAGCCACCCGTGCAGTCCACCCCGTCCGCCGCCTGCTCGTCGGCGTGCTGGTACTTCGCCAGCGCCTGGCCGATCCGGTGCTTGAGCGTCTCGAGCTCCTTGCCGAACGCCGTCAGCTGCTGCACGGCCGAGCCCCGCCCGCCGATGCCGTACTCGGCCATGAACTTGCCGATCTCCCCGGCGTACCCGCCGCCGAGCGGCACCGACCGGCCGAGCACCTTGGCCTCGCGGACCATCTCGCCGACGACGTCCTGCAGGGCACCGAGCTTCGCGTAGGCGTCCGTGGCCAGCTCGGGCGCGACCGCGAACCCGCGGACGTCGTACGGCGGCTGCGTTCGCACGTCGCTCATAAGCGGTTACGCCTCTCAGTAGCCGGGCGACCTCGAATCGCAGCATACGACAGAGCGGGGTGTCAGCGGGAGCGCCCAGAATCGGGTGACAAGCCACCCGTTCGGGGTATCGTCCCTGCTTGCGCAGTGTCATCAACCGACGTGCCGGGCGTGCTCGCCCGGGCTTCGCGGGGTTCCGCCCCCAGGTTCGCCCGGGTTTGACACACTGGGTGGAAGGCTGGTCGCTGCGCGCGGACAGCAGCGATGGGGGCCGTTCGGGCCCGGCGGTGCGCACAGTGCGCGCGGCCATGCGCCACCAGGAGGTCGAGTGACGTCGAGAATCCAGTCTGCGGCGCCCGGATCGGGCGAGCAGGCATCCGGACGCCCGCCTTACCCGGCGGAGTCCACGGGCAACGGCCGGGCTCCCGGCCGGCCCGCGAGAGTGTCGCTGGACGAACTGCACGAGACCGCGCGGCGGATCGCCGCGAACGTCGAGCGGGTGCTGGTCGGCAAGCCCGACGTCATCCGGATCGCGCTGGTCACGCTGCTCGCCGAAGGCCACCTCCTGGTCGAGGACGTGCCCGGCGTCGGGAAGACGTCGCTGGCCAAGGCGCTGGCCCGGTCCATCGACTGCACGGTCAGCCGCATCCAGTTCACTCCGGACCTGCTGCCGAGCGATGTCACCGGCGTCTCCATCTACAACCGGCAGAGCGGCGAGTTCGAGTTCCGGCCCGGCCCGGTGTTCGCGAACATCGTGGTGGGCGACGAGATCAACCGCGCCTCGCCGAAGACGCAGTCGGCGCTGCTGGAGTGCATGGAAGAGCACCAGGTCACCGTCGACACCTCGACCTACCACCTCGACGAGCCGTTCATGGTGATCGCCACCCAGAACCCGATCGAGATGGAAGGCACCTACGCGCTGCCCGAAGCCCAGCGCGACCGCTTCACCGCGCGGGTGTCCATCGGCTACCCCGACCAGCAGGCCGAGCTGGCCATGGTCGACGAGCACGCCGGGCACAACCCGATGGACGACCTGCAGCCGGTGTCCGACGGCGAGACCGTGCACCGCCTGATCGAGACGGTCCGCGGCGTGCACATGGCACCGGAGGTCCGCCGCTACGCCGTCGACGTCGTCTCGGCCACCCGCCAGGTCCCGGAGATCCGGCTCGGCGCCTCCCCGCGCGCGACGCTGCACCTCGTCCGCGCGGCGCGGGCGCAGGCGGCGCTGTCGGGCCGCGACTACGTCGTGCCCGACGACCTGCACACGGTCGCGGTGCCGGTGCTGGCGCACCGCCTGGTGCTGACCACCGAGGCCCACGCGGCGCGCCGGTCGGCGACCGACGTCGTGCGGGCGGTGCTGCACCGGGTGCCGGTGCCGCAGGGCTCCCGGCCCCAGTAACGCACCCGGCGAAGGGGAGACAACGACGTGCTGCGTGCCCTGTCCGGCCTGACCACCCGCGGCCGCTGCCTGCTGGCCGCGGGGCTGGCGGCCGCGGTGTGCTCGTTCGTGCTCAACGAACGCGACCTGCTGCGGGTCGCCGTCTTCGTGGTGGCGCTGCCGCTGCTGGTCGCCGTGTTCATCTCGGCGACCCGGCTGCGCATCGGCGCCACCCGCGCGCTGCGCCCCCAGCGGGTCGCGGTGGGCGGTGCCGGCGAAGTCCAGCTGGAGCTGTGGCGCAGCGGGCGGCTGCCGGCCGGCGAGATCCTCCTCGAGGACGGCGTGCCGTACGCGCTGGGCTCGCGGCCGCGGTTCGTCGTCGAACGCCTCCCCCACGACCGGCGGGTCGCGCTGCGGTATCCGCTGCAGCCGGTGCTGCGCGGGATCCAGCAGGTCGGGCCGCTGCGCGCGACCATCACCGACCCGTTCGGGCTGTGCGAGTTCGAGCGCGAGCTGATCGGGCATTCGCGGCTGGTCGTCGTGCCCCGGGTGGTCCCGCTGTGGGGCCTGCCGAGCGGCGCGGGCATCGGCGTCGGCGACGACGGCACGGTCCGGCTGCACGCCGGGCAGGGCGAGGCCGACGTGATCGTCCGCCAGTACCGGCAGGGCGACGACCTGCGGAAGGTCCACTGGCGCTCGACCGCCCGCCGCGACGAGATCATGGTGCGCGTCGAGGAACGGCCGTGGCGCGGCGGCACCACGGTGCTGCTCGACCACCGCGCTGCCGCCCACCACGGCAGCGGCCCGGCCGCCAGCCTGGAGTGGGCAGTGTCCTTCGCCGCGTCGGCCGCGCTGCACCTGCGCCGGTCCGGGCACCGGGTCCGGCTGGTCAGCGAGCACGGCGCGACGCTCGCCGACACCCCCGGCGACGGCGGCGACCACTACGACCACGTCGTGCTCGACGCCCTCGCGGCACTGCAGCCCGCCCACCAGCGCGACATCACGCTGGCCGGCGACCCGGCCGACGGCCAGGAGCTGATCGCCGTGCTCGGCACGGTCAGCACCGAGGCCGTGCACGAGCTGGCCCAGTTCCGCCCGCGCGGCATCCGCAGCCTGGCGGTCCTGCTGGACACGCCGACGTGGTCGGCCGGGGTGACCGCCCCCGAGCAGCGGGCCGCCGCCACCGAGGACTCGGCGGCGCTGCTGCGCGCGTCCGGCTGGGGCGTGGTGATCGCGGGTCCCGGGTCGCCGATGCCCCAGGTGTGGGCCGAGCTCTGCCAGGCAGGCGCCCGCCGCGGCACGCTGATCGGCGGTACCCGATGAGCACTGGCACCCCGGCCCAGGTCTGCGGCAGGCGGATGAGCACGACCACCACTCCGGCCGACCACCGCGCACCCCGGCGCGCGACGAACCCCTCCGCCACCCCGGCCCCGGTCGGCAGCAGGCGGACGAGCAAGAGCACCCACCGCCACCACGCACCCCGGCTCGCAACGAACGCTTCCGTCACCCCAGCACCGATCGGCGGTACCCGATGAGCACCGCCGCCCCGCCACGTCCGTCCGCGACCCCGCCGCGGCGCCCCGCCTCCCAGCACCCCCTCTCCGCCTGGCGCGGGAGCCTGCTCGCGCCGTCCGCCGCCGGGATCGCGACCCTCTGCGCCGCGACCTCGGTGACCAGCGTCGTCTCGGGGCTGGCCTGGTTCGGGTACCTCTTCGTCGCCGTGCTGCTGATCGCCGCCACCGGCCTCGCGCTGCGCTCGCTGCAGGTGCCGACCGTGCTGGTCGGCCTCGGCCAGCTGCTGGTGCTGCTGTTCCTGATCACCGGCGCGTTCACCACGCACGGGATCCTGCAAGTCATCCCCGGCCCGGAGGCGTTCGGCGAGATCGGGAGCACGCTCTCGGCCGCCGCCGAGCAGATCCGCGTCGGGCTGCCGCCGGTCGAGGGAAGCCAGCCGATCCTGTGCCTGGTGACGATCCTGGTCGGCCTGGTCGCCGTCCTCGTCGACACCTTGACGGTGGCCGCCGCGGCCCCCGCCGCGACCGGGCTCGTGCTGCTCTGCGTCTACGCCGTGCCCGCCGCGCTGAGCGAGGAAATGCTGCCGTGGTGGACGTTCCTGCTCGGCGGGGCCGCGTTCGCCGGCCTGCTGGCGGTCGACGGCAACCACCGGCACCGGCGCTGGCGGACCCGGGAAGCACCCGGGAGCAGCGGCAAGCCGGGCGTGCTGTCCGCGCCGGTCGCGGTGGTCTGCGCGGCGATCGTGCTCGGCCTGTTCGGCGGCGCGATCACCTGGGTCGGCACGGTCGGGCGGATCCCGTTCGGCAACGGCGGCGACGGCCCCGGCGCCGGTTCCGGCGGGTTCGGCATCCAGCCGTTCACCGAGCTGCGCGGCATGCTCGACCAGGGAGCCAACCGCGAGCTGTTCAAGGTCCGCGGCCTCGGCACCGACAAGCGGCTGCTGCGCGCGATGACGCTGGACACCTACTACCCCAACAAGGGCTGGGGCCTGCACGACGAAGGCCGGTCGCAGCAGGGCGTCCCGGTCGGGCCGCAGCTGCCGCCCGCGCCCGGTGACGACGGCAGCGGTGCCGCGCGCCGGATCGACGTCGAACCGTCGAGCTGGCGTGACAACTGGCTGCCGGTGTACGGCGCGCCGCGGGTGATCGACGGCGCCTCCAACGGCTACCTCTACGACCAGGTCAGCGGCACGGTCTTCACCACGCGCAGCGAGGTGCCGCCGTCCTACGTCGAATACGCGTCGCTGAAGGAGCCCACGGCCCAGGAGCTGCGCGTGACCCCGCGGGTCGACGACCTGCCGCCGCGCTACACCCAGATCGACCGCGTCGACGACCGCGTCCGCGCGAAGACGCAGCAGCTGATCGCCAACGAGTCGAACGACTTCGACCGCGCGTCGGCGATCTGGCGGTACTTCACGGCGCAGAACGGGTTCGTCTACGACACGAAGACCGCGCCGGCGAACGACGCCGACGCGCTCGCGGACTTCATCCTCAACGGCAAGCGCGGCTTCTGCGAGCAGTTCGCGTCGGCGATGGCCGTGATGCTGCGGGTGGCGGGCATCCCGTCGCGGGTGGCCATCGGGTTCACCCCCGGCGTGCAGGTCAACGACTACCTCTCGATCAACACGCAGGACGCGCACGCGTGGGTCGAGGCGTACTTCGGCGACAAGGGCTGGGTGACGTTCGACCCGACGCCGCTGTCCGACGGCCGCGGCATCACCCCGTCGTACCTGCAGGCCGGCTCACAGGACGGCAACCAGCCCGACGACACCCAGGTGGCGCCGAGCACGGTCCAGTCGAGCGCCGCGCCGACCGGCACGCCCCGCGACACCGAGCAGAACACGCAGGCGCAGGGTCCGCAGACCACCGACGAGGGCACGCCGCCCTGGCTGTGGGGGCTCGTCCTGGCGCTGGTCGTGCTTTCCCTGGTGGCGACGATCCTGGTGGTCGCCGGCGGCCACCGCAGACGGCCGGATCGCGAACCCGCGGCGACCGGGCTCGGTGCGCTGCTCAAGAACTGGCTGCCGCTGATCGCGGCGGCGTTGTGGGTCGCCGTGCTCGGCGTGCTGACGTGGCTGGTGGCCTGGTGGTTCAGCCTGATCGTGGTGCTGGTGCTGGCCGGGCTGCTGGGCCCGTCGGCGGCCCGCGACGTCGGACGGCGCCGCCGCCTGCAGGAGATCGTCGGGCAGCGGCCCGGGGCGGCGGACGCGGCGTGGTCCGAGCTGCGGGCCGAGTGCGCCGACCGTGGGCTGCCGATCCCGCCGAGCGACACGGTCCGCGTGGCGGGTCAGAAGCTGGCGGCGAAGCACCACCTGGACGACGAGGGCCGCGAGGGCCTGCGCACGGTGATCGGCGTGGTGGAGAAGTCGTGGTACGGCGAGAACGGCGTGGCCGACCCGACGCTCCCGTCGGCGTTCGACCACCTGCGGCGGAGCCTGCACCGGAACGCCCCGCTGTCCTGGAAGGGCCGGTTGTTCCCGAGGTCTCTGTTCCGCAACCGCGACTGAGGTTGTGCGGGAAGGGCCGACACGGCGGTCCGCGGTCGTGTCGGCTCTCTGAACCCGATCGGGTGCCACCGAGTGTCACCAGGGCCGGCGCGTCAGGCTGAGCACACAAGAAGATCCGCGCCTGCCGGGGGTGGCGGGCGCGGATCTCGTGGTCTTGCGGCGCTACTGCTCCTCGAAGCGCTGGCGGAAGCGCTCTTCCATGCGCTGGGTGAAGGAACTCCGGCGGCCCGACTGCTTGGCCCCGCGACTTCCCGATCCACCGCCCTTGCCGTCCGATTCGGCGCCGTGCCGGATCGATGTGACGGCCAACATGACTCCGAAGAACATCACGAGGAACCCGAGCACGCTGATCAGCGGGATGTCGGCCACCCGGAACTGCGGCACCACCACGCCCAGCACCAGCAGGGCCACGCCCACTACGAACAGGGCGATGCCCTGGATACGCCGTCGGCGAGCGGGGCGACGCAACCGGGTGCCACGCACCGTGGATGCGAACTTGGGGTCCTCGGCATAGAGCTCGCGCTCGATCTGATCGAGCAGCCGCTGCTCATGCTCGGAGAGTGGCATCTTTCCTCCTCCGGCACAGCTGTCGCGGGCGCCGGGCCGCGCAACGTTCTGGACCCAACAGCCAACCCCAGGCGGGGTGGCACTGTCCAGGATACGAGGCCCGCGCCCGGACGACTACCCGATCCCGCATCCAGAAGGGATCGAATTGGGCTAAATCCCGCCGGAGCGGGGTTGCGGACGGTCACCGCCACCCAAAGTGACCAATTCACGGCCTGAGCGGCAATGTGGGGGAAGGTGACCGAGCCGAAGATCACGCGGAGTGCGCGGGGCTGGGCGGCAGCCGGCGGCGGCACGAGCGGGCCCGGCGGCGAGGTCGGCCGAGCGGCCGGTTCCGAGTGAGCAAGATCGGACCAAGCGGACAGCCGGCCAGGCTGTCGCCACCGCAGGCGAAATCCCGTGACCGCGCTCAGCTCACACGCAACACACCTCACGAAGGTCGGCGTAAGTACAGCCACGCAAACCCGAAAGTGCGCCGCGCCCCCTCAGCGCTCCCTCGGCCCCAGCAACGACGCCGGCCGCACCGCTGCCGACCCGAACTTCGACCGCGCCACATCCGCCGCCACCTCGGCATCCCTCCACCGCGGGGCCGGGGACTCGAACACCAGCTGCTCCCCCGCCTCCCCCGTGTCCAGCCCCTCCACGCGCACCCCGATCAACCGGACCGCTCCCGTCGGCGCGTGCTCCGTGAGCAACGCCACCGCCACCGCGTGGATCTCCCGCGCCACGTCCGTCGCCGAGACCAGCGTGCGAGCCCGGGTGATCGTCCGGAAGTCCGCGAACCGCACCTTGATCGAGACCGTCCGGCCGCGCACCCCCCGCTCCCGCAACGTCGCCCCCACCCGCGACGCCAGCCGCAGCAGCTCCAGGCCCAGCTCGGCGCGAGAATGCCGGTCGACGTCGAACGTGTGCTCCGCGCCGATCGACTTCTCCGGCGAGTCGACGACTACCGATCGCTCGTCCACGCCGTGGGCGAGCCGGTACAGGTGCTCGCCCACCGCCACCCCCATCGACTTCTTCAGCCGCTCCGGCGGGAACGCCGCGACGTCCGCGATCGTGCCCAGCCCCAGCCGCCGCAGGTGTTCCTCCGTGCGCGCGCCGACTCCCCACAGCGCCGACACCGGCAGCGGGTGCAGGAACGCCAGGGTCTCCGCCGCCGGCACCACGACCATGCCGTCCGGCTTCGCCATCCCCGACGCCAGCTTCGCGACGAACTTGACCTTCGCCACCCCGACCGAGCACGTGATCCCGTGCTCGGCCTCGACCCGCGAGCGGATCTCCGCGCCCAGCGAAGCCGGCGTCGCACCCAGGCGCCGCAACGCCCCGCTGACGTCCAGGAACGCCTCGTCCAGGCTCAGCGGCTCGACCAGCGGCGTCAGCTCGCGGAAGATGCCCATCACCCCGCGGGACACCTCGCCGTAGAGCCCGCCGGTCGGCGGGATGTTGATCAGCTGCGGGCACAGCCGCTTCGCCGTCGAGAACGGCATCGCCGAGCGCACGCCGAACTTCCGCGCCGGGTAGTTCGCCGCCGCGACGACCGCTCGCGGCCCGCCGCCGGACACGACGACCGGCTTGCCGGCCAGCTCGGGCCGGGTGCGCAGCTCGACGGACACGAAGAACGCGTCCATGTCGACGTGCAGCATCCCGCACCCGGTGTCGTCCGGCGGTGGTTCCCCCGGCCGGACGCGGAACCGGCCCATCCCGCCTGGTAGCTCAGCATTTCGCCCCACACCCAGGACGCTACCGGCCGGCACCGACAGTTTTCGCCACCACCGGAGACCAGGGCCGAAACCCGCCGGAAAGAGGTCAGGCGAGCCGCGCGACGGCGTGCAGCCGGCCGGCGATGTCGCGCAGCGCCGGCGAGGCCGCCGCCACCCGCTCGAACTCCGCCAGCTCGTCGTCGCGGACGTCGCCGCCGACCAGGTCCGAGATCACCCGGTCGCCCTGCAGCGACGCCACTTCGAGGCCGGCGGCCTCCAGGTCGGCACGCAGACCGGCGGCGGAGTACCGCCGCAGCACCGTGTCACCCGGGACGACCCCGTCCGCGCTCTCGAGCAGCCGCTGGGCCTCGGCCACCCGGCCCGACAACGCACGGTGCAGCACCGCCGCGTGCCGGTTCGCGACCAGCACCGACACCGCTCCGCCCGGCGCGACCGCCGTGGCCAGCGCGGTGAGCACCGCGGCCGGGTCGTCGACGATCTCCAGCAGGCCGTGCGCCAGCACCAGGTCGGCCGAGCCGGCCTCGACGTGGCGGCCCAGCGCGTCCGAGTCGTCCGCGACGACCGTGATCAGCTCGGAGACGCCCTCTTCCTCGGCCCGGCGCTGCAAGGTGGCCAGGGCGTTCGGGCTCGGCTCGACGACCGTGACCCGGCAGCCGGCCGCCGCGAACGGCACCGCCCAGCCGCCGCTGCCGCCACCCACGTCGACGACGCGGGGGTGCTCGGCGCCCCGGGCGCGGGCGGCCTTCAGCTCGGCCTCGAGCACCCGGCGGACGGCGCCCGAACCCCGGGCGGCGACGGTCTCCGTCTTCATGCCGGACAGGGTAGTGCCCACCCCGGCCCGCCTCCCCGGCTCCTCCCTTCGAGTGAACGCCCCTTGCCCGGCGGCACCTCTCGCGCGCACCCGTACGCTGGTCTTCGTGCACACGGTCGCCGTACTCAGCCTCAAGGGAGGCGTCGGCAAGACGACGGTCGCTCTCGGTATCGCGTCCGCCGCCCTGCGTAGGGGCACGCGGACGCTGGTGGTGGACCTCGACCCGCAGGGCAACGCCACGACCTCGCTCGACCCGCCGTGCACCGACGCGACCCTCGCCGACGTGCTCGAGAACCCGACGCGCGAGATGCTGGAACGCGCCATCGCGCCGAGCGTCTGGGGCGAGGACGTCGACGTCCTCGTCGGCACCGAAGAGCTGGAACTGCTCAACGACCCCGACGCCGACAGCGAGCGCCTGGCGAACTTCTCCCGCGCCCTGGACGAGCTGCACCGCACGCCGCTGCGCGAGACGCCGTACGAACTGGTGGTCCTGGACTGCCCGCCGTCGCTGGGCCGGCTGACGAAGTCGGCACTGGTCGGCGCGGACAGCGCGCTGATCGTCACCGAGCCGACGATCTACGCCGTCGCCGGCGCGAACCGGGCCCTGGAAGCGATCGAGAAGATCCGCAAGGAGCTCAACCCGGACCTGCGCGCGATCGGCGTCCTGGTGAACAAGCTGCGCGTGCGCTCCTACGAGCACCAGTTCCGGATCGCCGAGCTGCGCGACAACTTCGGCTCGCTGGTGATGCCGACGGCGATCACCGACCGGCTGGCGGTCCAGCAGGCCCAGGGCGCGTGCAGCCCGATCCACGAGTGGCACTCGCCCGGCGCGCAGGAGATCGCGCTGACGTTCAACATGGTGCTCGCGAAGATCCTGCGGTCCAACCGGGCGGGCCGCCACCGCATCGCCGGCGAAGAGCCCGAAGGCCCGGACTGGCCCGAGGGCCCGGCGCCGGAGACGCCCGCGGCCCCGGCCGAGGTGACCGAATCCGCGGGGTGAACCGTGCCCGAAGGTGACACCGTCTACCTCGTCGGAAAGCGCTTCGACCGGGCGATCGCGGGAAAGACGTTGCTGCGCGGCCAGTTCCGGGTGCCGCAGCTGGCCACCGTGGACCTCGCCGGCCGCGAGGTGCTCGGCGTCGGGACGGTCGGCAAGCACCTGTTCACCCGCTTCTCCGGCGACCTCACCCTGCATTCGCACCTGATGATGGACGGCATGTGGGACGTCTACCCGGCCGGCGCGAAGTGGCGTCGGCCCGGCCACCACGCCCGCGTGGTCCTCACCGCCGCCGACGTCCAGGTGATCGGCTTCCGGGTCCACGACCTCAAGCTCGTGGCCACGCCGAAGGAACACGACCTCGTCGCCCACCTCGGCCCGGACCTGCTGGATCCACAGTGGACGGACGAGTGCGCGGCCCGCGCGATGGCCGCACTGGCCGCCGATCCCGGGCGCGAGCTGGGACTCGCCCTGCTCGACCAGCGCGTCATGGCGGGCGTCGGGAACCTTTACAAGTGCGAGATCGCCTTCCTGCTCGGCGTGACCCCGTGGACGCCGGTGTCCGAAGTGGACGCCGGCGCGACGGTCGCCTTGGCCCGCAAGCTGATCCTGGCCAACGCCGCCGCCGGGCGCTTCGACCAGAGCACCACCGGCCACCTCGACCGCAACCGCAAGAACTGGGTCTACGAGCGCACCCGCCAGGGCTGCTTCCGCTGCGGCGGCCAGGTCCTGGTCCGCACGCAGGGCCACGACGTCCAGCGGCGGCCGACGTGGTTCTGCCCGAAGGACCAGCACGGCCCGGCTCCCGCGGGCTAAGCTGGGCCCGTGACGTCGTTCAAGCTCCCGCTCTACGGGACCGACACCGAACGCGGCGACCTCGCTCCCTGAGCCGCCCGCGCTCCTTCCGTCACCCCACCACTTCCCAGGGAGCTCAGTCATGCCCGGAATCCCGACCGGGCAGGCGCTGCGCGCCTTCGCGCACGCCCTGCCCAAGGTCGAACTGCACGTCCACCTCGTCGGCTCGGCGAGCCTGCCGACCGTCCTGGAGCTGGCCCGGCGGCGACCGGCCGCCGGTGTCCCCACCGACGAGCGCGAACTCGCGGAGTTCTTCACCTTCCGCGACTTCGCCCACTTCCTCACCGTCTACCTCGCGGTCACCTCCCTCGTGCGCGACCGCCACGACATCCACACGCTCGTGGCGGGCCTGGCCGCGGATCTCGCCGCGCAGAACTGCCGCTACGCCGAAGTCACCGTGACGCCCTACAACCACCTGCTCGACGGCGTTCCCGGCGACGACCTGCTGTCCGGGCTCGCCTCCGGCCGGGCCCGCGCCGCCGAACTGGGCGTCGAACTGGCCTGGTGTTTCGACATTCCCGGCGAAAAGGGCACCAAGGCCGGGCAGGAGACGCTCGTGTTCGCGCTGCGCGAACGCCCGGAGGGCCTGGTGTCCTTCGGCCTCGGCGGCCCCGAACTCGGCGTCGGGCGAGCGCAGTTCGAACCGTTCTTCACCCGCGCCAGGGAAGCCGGGCTGCACAGCGTCCCGCACGCCGGCGAAACCACCGGGCCGGCCACCATCTGGTCCGCACTGCACGACCTCGGCGCCGAGCGCGTCGGTCACGGCACCAGCTGCGCCGCCGACCCGGCCCTGCTGGAACACCTTGCGGCCCACCGGATCCCGCTCGAAGTGTGCCCGACGTCGAACGTGCGCACCGGCCAGGTCCCGAGCGTCGCCGCCCACCCCGTGCGGCGGATGCTCGACCACGGCGTCGTCGTCACGCTCAACACCGACGACCCGCCGATGTTCGGCGCGACGCTGACGGGCGAGTACGTCGCCGTCGCCGAAACCCTCGGGCTGACCAGGGCCGAACTGGCGCGGCTGGCCGAGAACGCCGTCGACGCGTCGTTCCTCGGCGAGGAGCGCAAAGCCCGTCTGCGGAGTGAGATCGAAGAAATGACATTGCCGGACCCCGGGAACTTCGCCTAGCGTGGCAGTACACAAGAGAGGAGGTGGTCCTAAGTTGTATTCCAACAGGACTTGTGAGGTGGCTGTCCGCTAGCGGATGGCACGTGGAGGACTTTGAGCAGCGTTACAGCTGAGCCACCTTCGGCTCATCGCCTGCTCCACGTGATGCCTGATAGCGAATACCAGGCAGTCACCGTGCCCCCGGGGTTTCCGAGCACCAGTCCGGCTCGGGCTCAAGCGTTTGACGGCGCTTGAGAGACACCCCGGGGGTTCCTTAATGCGCTCATTTGTGCAGGTCACGCCGTCCGCCGACGCCGGACGACCGCCCGGCGATCCGAGCACGGGGCGAACGAAACACATTGGCCTGATCTGTCCCCCGGACGGCTGAAGGTCGCTAGCCTGGAAGCATGCTCAGGCCCGACTACCCGATCACGACGGCTCGGCTGCTCCTGCGCCCGTTCACGCCCGACGACCTCGACGCGCTGAACTCCTTCCAGTCCCGTGCCGACGTCGCCCGCTACCTCTACTGGGGCCCGCGCAGCCGCGCCGAATCGGCCGCGGCGCTCGCGAAACGCGTGCACAGCTCGACGTTGACCAAGGAAGGGCAGTTCCTGGCCGTGGCGGTCGAACTGGCCACGACCGGGCAGCTGATCGGCGACCTGAACCTGGAGTGGCTCAGCAGCGAGCACCGGCAGGGCGAGATCGGGTTCGTCTTCCACCCGGACCACCACGGCAAGGGCCTGGCCGCGGAGGCGACCACGGAACTGCTGCGGCTGGGCTTCGAAGACCTGGGGCTGCACCGCATCATCGGCCGCTGCGACGGCCGCAACACCGCGTCCGCCGCGCTGATGGAGCGGCTCGGGATGCGCGAGGAAGCGCACCTCAGGGAGAACGAGATCGTCAAGGGCGAGTGGACCGACGAGCTGGTCTACGGGATGCTCGAAGACGAGTGGAAGGAACGCGAAGCCACCGAATAAGTGGCCGTGTTCACCCCGGGGTGACGCTCCGGTCGCGCGGTTCGCGTGGTTTGGCAGCATGGGGGCGTGTTCTTCGACAAGATCGTCCGCCCGGCGCTGTACCGGCTCTCCTACCACGACCCCGAGCTGGTGCACGAGCGCACGATCGGCGTCCTGGCCCGGCTCGGCAAGGTGGCGCCCGCGGTCGGCGGGGCGCTGCGCGTCGACGACCCGGTGACCGTGCTGGGCCTGCGGTTCCCCAACCGCGTCGGCCTCGCCGCCGGGATGGACAAGAACGGCCGCGCGCTGCCCGCGTGGGCCGCGCTGGGCTTCGGCTTCGTCGAGGTCGGCACGGTGACGCGGCTGGCCCAGCCGGGCAACCCGAAGCCGCGGCTGTTCAGCCTCCCCGCCAGCGACGCGGTGATCAACCGCATGGGCTTCAACAACGACGGCGCCGAAGCGCTCGCAGCCAAGCTGGCGCGCGACGGGAAACCCGGCGTGCCGCTCGGGATCAGCATCGGCAAGTCGAAGGTCACGCCCCTCGAAGACGCCGTCGAGGACTACCGCTTCTCCCTGCGTGCGCTCTACCCGTACGCCGACTACTTCGCCGTCAACGTCAGCTCGCCGAACACACCGGGGCTGCGGCAGCTCCAGGACCGCGCCGCGCTCGGCGAGCTGCTCGGCGAACTGCGCGCGACGGCCGCGGAGCTCGCCGGCGCGAGCACGCCGACGCCGATCCTGGTGAAGGTCGCGCCGGACCTGACCGACGACGCCCTGGGCGAGCTCCTGGAGGTCACGCTCGAGCACGGCGTCGCCGGGATCATCGCCACCAACACGACGCTCGCCCGCGACGGCATCGTGCCCGCGGAGAGCAGCCTGGCCGGACAGGCGGGAGGACTGTCCGGCCGGCCGCTGACCACCCGCGCGGCGGAGGTCGTGCGGTTCGTGCACGACCACACCGGCGGGAGCCTGCCGATCATCGGCGTCGGCGGGATCATGGGCCCCGGCGACGCCGTCCGGCTGGTGGACGCGGGCGCGTCACTCGTGCAGCTCTACAGCGGGTTCGCGCTGCACGGGCCCGGTCTGGTGCGCCGGGTCAGCCGGGGTCTCGCAGCCCGGCCGTCGAGGTGAACCGGACGTACCCGCGCCAGGATTCGTAGCGGTCCAGACCGGTCCCGCCGGCCGTCGCGGCGCACCGGACCGCCAGGGGCCGGGAGCCGTCGTCGAGCTCGACGCGGTCCAGCACGAACGGTTCCTCCAGCGTGGTGACGAACCGCTCGAACGCGGCCGGGGACAGCCGCCAGCTTTCGCCGTCGAGACTGCTGCCCTCGGCGTGGTCCAGCACGCCCGGCTGCGGCGGCTCGGTGTCCAGCAGCACCATCCGGTAGCTCTCGGTGGTCCGGACCGGCCGGGTGAACCGGGCGCCGAGCTCGGTGAGCCGGGTGTTGAGCGGCTGGCCACGCAGGTGCGCACCGAACACGACGACGTCCTCGCCCGGTTCCGGGTAGGGCGTCATGGGCTCGTCCGTGCAGACCGTCGCGAGGTCCAGGCCGATCTGGTCCTCGAAGGCCCGCGTCAGGAACGTGACGCCGAACGGGCGCTTGTCGCCCGGCCGCACCGGGACGGTGACCGCCGCCAGGTCGAGCAGGTTCGCGAAGGCCGTGCAGCCGGCCAGGCGGTGGTCGACGGCGGCCGGGTCGGCCAGGGCGTCGGCGAGCTCCGGGTGGTCCGGCACGGTGGGCACGAGGAGCGCGTCGAAGCCGTCCGGCACCCCTCCCGAGAGGACGACCGGTTCGAGGACGACGCCCGCCGCCGTCAGCCGCTTCACGGTGTCCTCGAAGGCGATGGCCGCGGCGGGGCCCAGGGGCAGGTCGCGCGCGTACGCGACGCGGGGGTGCTCGCCGGCGCCGAGGCGGACGTCGGCGGGCCAGGTGCGGGTCGGGGAGATGCCGTCCGGCCCGGTCATCAGGGCGAGCGCGCGCCGGCCGGCGACCAGGCCGTTCGTGTAGACGGAGACGGCTTCGGAGGCGCGGACGCCGGTCATGGGCAGCAGGCCGCGGGTCGGTTTCAGCGCGACGACGGCGTTCAGGGCCGCCGGGACCGCGCCCGCAGTGCTCAGTGCCAGGTCGACGATGCCCAGCGCGACGACGACAGCCGCGCCGCGGCCACCGGTCTTCGTCCGGTCCCAGGCCGAGGCCACGGTGGCGGCCCCGGTTTTGCCGAGCACGACGGCGCCGGCCGCGGTGAGCCGCGAGACGACCGTGGCGCTGGTTTCGGGGACCGAGCGGCCGGACGGCTGCCCGGCGACGTCGATCAGCTCCGGCACCGTGAAGACGGTGCCCGCCAGCGGCAGGTCCTCCCCCGCCTGGACGCGTTCTTCGACGGCCTTGGCGTCGACGAGGACGTCCTCGACGGCACGGAGGGTGGACCAGAGCTCGGGACGGTTCGCTTCGGTGATGCGCTCGAAGGCCGCGATGACGCGCTGCGAGGCGGTGGGCGGGGTCGGCGGCGTGGGATCCGGGTCCGGCGGGAGCGTGTTCACGGGGCGTCCTTCCCTCGGCGATCGAGAAAGTCCACTGTGTACGGTCGGCGCCGGCGATCCTCAAAGCACGGCGGGCCTCCCGGCTAGTGACACCTCTGCATGCATGACAGAAACGTTAGGTGGTCGACGTTTCCGTAGCCAGCTGTTTCCGATTACGCGCGGGTTTCGGGACCAAGAGGTGAACAGGGCGCGACGCCGGGGTGAAACGCACGATCACGCACGCCGGGTGACGAAGGCCCGGTTCCCCCGGATGCGGCACCCGAACGGCCGAGTTTGAAACCTCAGGCGGCCCAATCCCGACCGAATTCGCGTGATCAGGGGGTCGACACGCGTGATTGGACGGTCGACACGCGTGATCCGGGGGTCGACACACCGCAGCCAAGCCTGGTTCGCCGTGTCGACCCTTCAATCACGCGTGTCGACCCTTCGATCACGCCGGTGGCGGGTCAGGAGAGTTCGCGCAGGGCCATGGCCAGGCCGGCCAGGCGGTCGGTGGCGTCGGTGAGGGCTTGCTTGGACGTCACGAGGCCGTCGCTCGACGCGGCGACCGTGTGGCCGGCCGCGGCGACCAGGCCGCGGTAGCCCTCGAGGCCGTCGTCGAGCTGTTCGCGGAGCTTGCCGACCGCCGCGTCCAGGGCCGCCTGCTCGCGGGCCGGGGCGGAGTTGCGGCCGCGTTCGATCGCCTGGACGCGGCCCGCCAGGCCGCGCAGGGCCGCCGCGGCTTCGGTCGCGGTCTGCCCGGCGTCCGCGACGGACACTTCGGACACCGGTGTCGTGCCGACCGAGGACGGCACGGAAAGCTGGCGCAGCAGCTCACCCAGGGAAGCCTCGCACTCCGCCAGCCGTTCCATCGGCTGGCGCGCGGCCGATCCCGCGGGCGGCAGCGGCGGCGGGCCGGCCGGTGCGGTGGGGAGCTGGGTGCGCTTCAGTTCACGCAGTTTGAGTCCGCTTCGCACGCCGAACGTCCCGAAGACGACGGCGCCGGCGAACGCCATGATCGCCTGCGGCATCATCGGCGCGCCGGTCGCGCTCATCCAGCCGAGCCCGGCCGAGACGGCGAGGACGCCGCACAGGATCGTCAGCAGGATCCACAGCGTCATCGCGCGCGACGTCCGGCGCTTGCGACGCTCGTGCTTCGCGGCCGGGTGGTTCCAGCGGTCCCACTTGGCCCGGGCCTCGGCGAACGCCGGGACCTGGTTCGCCACGGTCGAGAACGTCGCCGACATGTCGGACCGCCGGACCGGCGGCCGCTGCAGCGGGTTCGGCCGGGGGCGCTGCGGTGCGGGCTTCCCGCCGGCCTGGTCGGCCGGCGGGAAGTACTTCTGCACCTTCTGGAGCTTTTCCTGGGCGCGCACGGCGTAGTCGGGCAGCTTCTCGATGTGCTTCTCCAGCTTCGCGCTGAACTCGCCGAAGTCGCGTCGTCTGCCCTGCTGCCCCATGCTCGCCCCCTTCGAACTCGCCGACCGCGTCAGGCCGGGTTCTTGCCCTGCTCGGCCTGCACGCGCGCCTGGATCTCGCGCTGGATGTCGCCCGAGCTGGCGGCCGGCTGGGCCGCCTTGCCGCCGTCGGTCACCTGGGCGACCGAGTCACCGTGCATCGACGCGCGGATCTGCTGCAGCCGCGACTGGCCGGCCAGCTGCGTGGTGGAGGCCTGGACCTCCATCATGCGCCCCTGGACCGAGTTCTGCGCCAGTTCCGCCGAGCCCAGCGCCGTGGTGTAGCGCTTCTCGATCTTGTCGCGGACCTCTTCCAGCGACGGCGTGTTGCCCGGCGCCGCCAGCTGGCTCATCTGGTTGAGCGAAGCGGAGACCTGCTCCTGCATCTTCGCCTGCTCCAGCTGCGAGAGCAGCTTGGTGCGCTCGGCCAGCTTCTGCTGCAGCATCTGCGAGTTGCGCTCCACGGCCTTCTTGGCCTGGGCCGCGGCCTGCAGCGACTGGTCGTGCAGCGTCTTCAGGTCCTCGATGTTCTGCTCGGCCGTGACGAGCTGCGTCGCGAAGCTCTCCGCGGCGTTCTCGAACTCGACGGCCTTCTGCTCGTCACCCTTGGACCGGGCCTCGTCCGCGAGGACCAGGGCCTGCCGGGTCGAGGCCTGCAGCTTCTCGACGTCGCCGAGCTGCCGGTTGAGCTTCATCTCCAGCTGCCGCTGGTTGCCGATCACGGAGGCGGCCTGCTGCGTCAGCGCCTGGTGGTTGCGCTGCGCCTCCTCGATGGCCTGCTGGATCTGTACCTTCGGGTCGGCGTGTTCGTCGATCTTCGACGAGAACGCCGCCATCATGTACTTCCAGAACTTCACGAACGGGTTGGCCATCTCCTCCGCCTGCCTTCTTGCGTCCCACGGGCCTAGGTACTCGGGGTGGGGCGTCGCTCCCCTGCACATGCAACGCACCGACCCCGGCGTTGGGTTCCATCGTGTCAGGTCGGCCACGTCCGTTCCAGGCGACCCCGGGGGATTTCAGGGTTCGCCCCTGATCACCCCTGGAGGTAACGCCCCGGGCCCCGGGCGGGTTGCCCGGCCCCGGCAACCGAAATCGGGGCCGAAACCCGGCCGCGAAGCTGCACAAACCGGACGAAATTGCACCTCGGGGGGTCCGAGGGGTTGCCCGGCAGGGCTCCGGGGGCTCGGCCCCAAGCGACACAGCGAGGGCGAGCACTCTCCGCGAGCACACTTCACCCGGCCCCGGCGACGCGAACGGCCCCGGGCGGGTTGCCCGGGGCCGTCGGTCGTGTGCGCCGAACCTACGCGGCGATCGTCGAAGCCAGCTTCGGCTGCCCGATCGTCGTGCGCAGGGTCGTGTTCATCCGCGGTGCCGGGGAAACCCGCAGGTCGGCGAGGTCGTTCCCGATCAGCTCCGACATCAGGCGGCCGCCTTCGATGCCGGCCGCGGTGGCCTTGGCGCCGCGCTCGGGCACCTTCTCCCGGGGCGCGCCGTCCCCGATCCGCTCGTCGACCGGTGCGACCTCGACGTTGTCGAGGGCCGAAACGTCCGCCGCCACCTTGTGCAGCAGCTCGCCGAGCGGAAGGTCCAGGGCCTGGCAGATGGACGCGAGCAGCTCGCTCGACGCCTCCTTCTGGCCGCGTTCCACCTCGGAGAGGTAGCCGAGGCTGACCCTGGCGGCGCGGGAGATGTCGCGCAGCGTACGACGCTGGTTGGTGCGGGCATGACGGAGCCGATCACCGATCGCCTCACGCAACAGCACGGTCATCACGCGCCTCCCTTCCGTACAAGTACCCCCTACGTTACCCAGAGCGGCGCCCTGGGCGCAGGAGTTGGTGTGCCCGTACGCCAAGGGCGAACGCCCGATTCAGGCCAGATGTTCCCCGAGCAGGGAAAACGCCGCCCGGACCGATTGGGTCCTGATCAAGTCCCGGTCGCCGCTGAGGGCCAGGGTACGGACCGTGACAAACGAGCCTTCGCCTCGGGGCGGGGGCTCCGCCACCCGCTCCCCCGAAAGACCTGTGTCAACCGAGGCTTCGCCTCGCGTCGGGGGCTCCGCCACCCGAGCCCCCGAAAGACGCGGGGTGCGTGTTCCCGGCCCGGCGAGCCCGACGTACACGGTGCCCGGCGCGACGCCGTCCTGCGCGGCCGGCCCGGCCACGCCGGTGAGCCCGAGGCCCCAGGTGGCGCCGCACCGCTCGCGGGCGCCCGTGGCCAGCTGGGCGGCGACCTCCGGGTGGACGGCGCCGTGCTCGGCGAGCAGGCCGGCGTCGACCCCGGCCAGCGCGGTCTTCAGCTCGGTGGCGTAGACGACCAGTCCCCCGCGCAGCGCGGCGCTCGCCCCGGGCACCTGGGCCAGGGTGGCGCAGACGAGCCCGGCGGTCAGCGACTCGGCCGCCGCGACGGTCTCACCGCGGGCGACGAGCGCGGCGATCAGGGCCGCGGCCTGCTCGCCGCCCGGCCCCACCACGAGCCGCGGCGGACTCGTCCGGTTCCCGGGCTCCTCGGCCACCCGTCAGCTCCCGGTGACGCGGCGCCCGG
Source organism: Amycolatopsis ponsaeliensis (assembly GCF_030182635.1). Classification (NCBI taxonomy): domain Bacteria; kingdom Bacillati; phylum Actinomycetota; class Actinomycetes; order Pseudonocardiales; family Pseudonocardiaceae; genus Amycolatopsis; species Amycolatopsis ponsaeliensis. Next base: position 26,929 of record NZ_JAPZLD010000014.1, on the reverse strand, counting down.
CCGCGCGCAGCCGGACGGCCCGGACCAGGTAGTCCACGCCGGTCACCACGGTCAGCACCAGGGCCAGGCCCATCAGCGCCCAGCGGACCGGGTCCGCGCCGGCCGGCAGCGGCAGCAGGTAGGCCGTGATAGCGGCGATCTGCGCCATCGTCTTGGCCTTCCCGCCCCGGCTGGCCGGGATCACGCCGTGCCGGATCACCCAGAACCGCAGCAGCGTGACGCCGATTTCGCGGACGGCGATGACGATCGTGACCCACCAGCCCAGCTCGCCGAGGATGCTCAAGCCCACCAGCGCGGCGCCGGTCAGCGCCTTGTCCGCGATCGGGTCGGCGATCTTGCCGAAGTCGGTGATCAGGCCGTACTTGCGGGCCACCCAGCCGTCCAGCTGGTCGGTGGCCGAGGCGACCGCGAACAGCCCGGTCGCGATCGCGCGCCAGGTGGTGTCGGCACCGTCGCCGGTGAACAGCGCGGCGATGAACAGCGGCACCAGCACCAGGCGCGAGAGCGTCAGCAGGTTGGCGACGTTGAGCGTCGGGACCGGGGTCGCCACCGGGACCTGGGCGGGGCCTTCGTGGGCCGTGCCCTCGTCGGCGGCGTCGCTCGGGAGCGCACTCACCGGTCGGCGTCCGGTGACGCGCGGACGATCAGGTCGACGCCCGCCGAGTCGACGACCTCGCAGCGCAGGAAGTCACCGACCTCCGTCTTCTCGGGCGCGTCGAGGATGACGCACTCGCCGTCGACCTCGGGGGCCTGGTGGGCGGCGCGCCCGGTGAGCTCGCCGTCGTCGTCCAGCTCGACGAGCACGTCGACGAAGGTGCCGATCCGGTCCTCGGCGCGCTGCGCGGTCAGCTCCTCGACCAGCGAGGAGATCCGGGTGACGCGCTTGGCCACCTCGTCGGCATCGAGCTTGCCGTCGAAGGTCTCGGCCTCGGTGCCGTCCTCGTCGGAGTAGCCGAAGACGCCGACGGCGTCGAGGCGCGCGCCGGTCAGGAAGCGTTCCAGCTCGCTCAGGTCGTGCTCGGTCTCGCCGGGGAAGCCGACGATGACGTTGGTGCGGATGCCGGCCTCGGGGGCGTACTCGCGGATCTGCTCGGTCAGCGCCAGGAACGAGTCCGTGGAGCCGAACCGGCGCATCCGGCGCAGCACCTGCTCGCTCGAGTGCTGGAACGACAGGTCGAAGTACTCGGCGACGCCCGGCGTGGTCGCGATGGCCTTGACCAGTTGCGGGCGCGTCTCGGCCGGCTGCAGGTAGGAGACGCGGACGCGCTCGATGCCGTCGATCTCCGCCAGCCGCGGCAGCAGCCGCTCCAGCGCGGTGGCGCCGTCGCGGCCGAAGTCCTTGCCGTAGGACGTCGAGTTCTCGCTGACCAGGAACAGCTCCTTGACGCCGTGCTCGGCCAGCCACATGGCCTCGGCGACGATCTCGTCCGGCTGGCGGGACACGAAGGAGCCGCGGAACGACGGGATCGCGCAGAACGAGCAGCGCCGGTCGCAGCCGGAGGCGATCTTCAGCGCGGCCACCGGCGAGTCGTCGAGGCGCGTGCGCAGCACCCGCGGGCCCCAGCCGTGCTGCGCGTGGCCCGGGACCTCGACGCTCTCGGCCGCGGCGGGCCGCTGGACCGGGCTGATCGGCAGCAGCTTGCGGCGGTCGCCCGGCGTGTGCGAGGCGACCTTGCGGCCCGCGACGACGTCGTCGAGCCGGTCGGAGAGCTCGGCGTAGTGGTCGAAGCCCAGCACCGCGTCGGCCTCGGGGAGGCTGTCGGCGAGCTCGTGGCCGTAGCGCTCGGCCATGCAGCCGACCGCGACGACCTTCTTGCCGGTGTCCGACGCCGCCAGCAGCGTGTCGACGGAGTCCTTCTTGGCCGACTCGACGAAGCCGCAGGTGTTGACCACCACGACGTCGGAGTCCTCCGGATCGGCCGCCAGCTCCCAGCCGCCGGCCGCCAGCCGGCCCGCCAGCTCCTCCGAGTCGACCTCGTTGCGGGCGCAGCCCAGGGTCAGCAGGGAGACGCGTCGGGTGGCGGCGGGGTCAGTGGCAGGAGAAGGCACGACGTTGAGGGTAGCCGCCGGTCCCGGGCAGGCCGACGACGGCGTAGCCCGGTCGTGACAACCGGGGCTTCGCCCCGGGCCGGGGGCTTCGCCACCCGGACCCCCGAAAGCAGTTGGGTCGGCGCCCGCGCCGGGCGATGTGGCAATGTTGACGATCGTGCCGTCCGCCTCCCCCGCCGTCCGCCGCGCGCGGATCGCCGACGTCCGCAAGATCAAGGCCCTGGTCGACTCCGACGCCGGCCGCGTCCTGCTGGAGAAGGACCTGGTCACGCTGTACGAAGCGGTCCAGGAGTTCTGGGTCGCCGAGGTGGACGGCGAGGTCGTCGGGGCGGCCGCGCTGCACGTGCTCTGGGAGGACATCGCCGAGCTGCGGACCGTGGTGGTCGACAAGGCCGTCCGCGGCCAGGGGGTCGGGCGGGTGCTCGTGGCCCGGCTGGTCGACGAGGCGCGTGAGCTGGGTCTCAGGCGACTGTTCGTGCTGACGTTCGAGACGAGCTTCTTCACCGGGCACGGCTTCGTCGAGATCCAAGGAACGCCGGTGTCGCACGAGGTCTACGAGGAGATGCGGCGCTCGCACGACACCGGTGTGGCCGAGTTCCTCGACCTGCCGTACGTCAAGCCGAACACGCTCGGCAACTCGCGGATGCTGCTCCAGCTCTGACCCGCGGCGTTACTACCACCCCTACTACGCCCGAAATCTGAAAGTTTCCCGACAACATTCTTTCGGGCGGTGACGCGCGCCACCCGAGGCCCGATGCTGATCACGCACATCCATCCCCTGATCAGCGAGGAAACACCACAACAATGGGCACATTGCGGAACCTGGGGGCCACCATCGCGGTGGCCGCGACCGTCGGCGGAGGTGCCCTCCTGGGCGCCGGCACGGCGGCGGCGGTCGACATCCCGACCGTCACCGACCAGTACCTCTTCAGCACCTCCCTCTCGAACTTCGAGACGATCCGTGGCCAGGCGCCGTACAACGGCCAGCTCGACTGGTCCTCGGACGGCTGTTCGTGGGCGCCGGACAACCCGTTCGGCTGGAAGTTCCTGCCCGGCTGCCACCGGCACGACTTCGGCTACCGCAACTACAAGAAGCAGGGCCGGTTCACCGAGGCGAACCGCCTGAAGATCGACGACAACCTCTACTCGGACCTCAAGGGCGTCTGCGGCTCCAACGTGGCCTGCAAGGCCGCCGCCTGGACGTACTACCAGGCCGTGCGCCAGTTCGGCAGCTGAGCCCGGCCCCTGGCCCGGGCGCGTGCCCGGGCCAGGATGGGGTCATGGAGATCGATCACCTGCTCAGCACGACCCGTGCAGTGCGCCGGAAGCTCGACCTCGACCGGCCGGTCGAGCCCGAGGTCCTCGCGGACTGCCTGAACCTGGCGCTGCAGGCGCCGACCCCCGGCAACGCCCAGGCGTGGCGCTGGCTGGTCGTGCGCGACCAAGACGTGAAGGACCGGCTCGGCGTGCTCTTCCGCGAGGTCGGCGCGGCCTACCTGGCCCAGCGGGCCACGGAGGGCGAGTCGCGGGCGCTGACGTCCGGGCGGCACCTGGTCGACGTCATCGAGCGAGTACCCGTGTTCGTGATCCCGGTCCTCAAGGGCCGCCCGACCGGGGACAACGCCGTGGACGCGGCGTTCTACGGCGGAATCTTCCCGGCGGTCTGGAACTTCCAGCTGGCGCTGCGCTCGCGCGGGCTCGGCTCGACGCTCACGACGTACCACCTCTCCCGCGAGGCGGAAGCGGCGGAGATCCTCGGCGTCCCGGACGGCTACACGCAGGCGGGTCTGCTGCCGGTGGCGTACACGACGACGCCGGACTTCAAGCCGGCCGAGCGAGTGCCGCTGGCCGAGGTCGCCTACCTCGATCACTGGGGCACGCCGCTCAGCTGACGCGCACTGTCGCCGCCAGGCCGTCCTCGCTCACCGACACCAGCTCGACGCGGCTGGCGGCGAACGAGGTCGCCTGGGGGCCGGTCCGCGGGCCGCTGTGCAGCTCGGCCGTCGTGCTCTCGCCGCGGCCGGGCTCGCTCAGCAGGAACGCGAGCGTCGCCTCGCCCTGCCAGATGCAGGTCATGTTCGGCCGGCACCGCGAGTCGGAGACGACGCGCAGGTAGCGGACCACCAGGTCCTTCCCCTGGACCGCGGCTTCCTGGCCGAGGTGCAGGGTGACATCACCCTGCGGAGCGGTGCTGACGGTCGACGGCGCCGCCGGCCGGGCCGGGACGGGCTGCCCGGAGGCGACCGAACTCCCGGCGCCCACCGCGACGACGGCGAAGGCGAACAGTCCGGCTGCGATGCGCTGCAGGTCCATGTGCTCAGGACGGAACGAGCCCGGCTGCGGGTTGCACTACGTACTCAGCCGATCTTCTCGACCAGGAGCCCGACCTGACTGGACGGGTTGCGACCATGTCCGGCGTCCGGATGGCGAGCCCGTTCGACAGCCACGTCGACGCCGTGCGCGTAGTCGTCGAAGCGCAGGGCCGACTTGCGATAGCCGGGGGCGTGCCGCAGCAGCCGTTTCTCAACGTCTCCGTAGCAGGTCAGCGGCGCCGCGCAAGCCTCGAAATGCAGCAGCAACCAGTACTCGAAGCACGGGTTCGAGACGGCCAGGCACACGTCCAGCTGCCGAGCCGCCGCGACCGCCTTGTCGAGGTCGAACTCGTCGACGTCGACGACACACCAGATTTCGTCGTACTCCGCCCTGGCGCGGCTTCCGAGATCGGCGGCGTACTTCACGACGGTCGCGGGATCCGCCGGCTTCGACTTGATCTTGATCGTCACGGCCGGGTTCCGCCTCGACCGCTTGAGCCCCTCGAAATACGCAGGCTCGGTCGCCTTCGCACCGCAGACGACGAGGATCGACCGGTGTGGCTCACGGAACGGCGCTCGGCGCCGATCACTGTTTTCACGACGGTTCATCGACTGCGCAGTGCCTCGGCGAAATCACCCAGCACCGGCACGGCGCCGTAACTGCCCGCGAGGTAACGCCGTTCGGTGTTCTGATCCTTCCTCGGCTTGAAGTCCGTCAACGGATACAGACTGCTCGCTCCTTCGGCGTCCCGGTCCACGAACCAGATCTGGTCCCGGTCGAGCACCTGCTCGCCGAGCATGGTCCCGAGCAAGCTGGTGTCGTGCGTCGTGAAGACCAACTGCGCGCCGTGGGTGTTCACCTCTGGGTCCTGGAACAGTCCCACCAGTTTCGCCGTCAGCAGCGGGTGCAGACTGGCGTCGATCTCGTCGACCAGCAAGACCAGCCCTTCATCCAGTGCCGAAAGCACCTGGGGCAGAAGACCGATCCAGTTGCGCGTCCCCGAAGACTCGTCGTCGAAGTCGAACAGCTCTCGCTCAGCCCCGTGGAGAAGTTTGAGTTCCAGGTCGAACCCACCACGCCGACGATGCGAATCCTTCCGCTCCGCCACGACGACGTCCACGATGCCGACATCGGCCACGTTGAGGAGCGAGACCATGCGCTGCCGGTTTTCCGGATTCCGGAGCAGGTAGTCGCCAACGACCCATTGCACGAATCCGGAGTCGAACCACCCGCCGCCCAGGCCGTTGACCAGGAGCCCGGAGGAGAACCATCGGAAGACCGGCATCAACGGGCCGAGTTCAAGCCGGTCGCACACGCTCAGGAACAGCGCCGTCGGCCGGATCAGCTCCTCCAGGACCTCCAGCTTCGGCTTGATGTCGGCCACCGTGGTGCCGAACTTGATGCCCTCCCGATCGCGCTCGAAGACGACTCGCTTCCGCTTCTCCGGATAGGAGTAGAGCCACTCTTCGAGGATCTCGTATCCGTCGAGGAGGAAACCGTAGGTGTACGGGACACCTTCGGCGATCAGTTCGAAGACGAACGTCGACGGCCGCGGCTCGGCGCCGGGGTCGAGCCGAAAGGGGTCCTGCACAGCGACGATGTCGTGACGGCCGGCGGGGTTCGGGAGGTGCCGGTTCGTGACGGCCCCCATCACCAGGGTCATGGCCTTGAAGAGATTCGACTTGCCGGAGGCGTTCGCACCGTAGACGGCGGCCACCGGCACCGCGGGCCGCTCGTCGCCGGGCATCGCCGGCATGAGCAGCAGCTCCTGCTCGTCCCGGAACGAACGATGGTTGCCCAGCCGGAAGCTGCGCAGCATCCTGAACACCTCCCTGGCAGTACTCCAAGCCGTTCTGTACCAGTAAACCGCACAGAACGGCTCGAAGCACCAGCCAGGGGTGCTTATTCGTCGTCGTCCGGGTCGGCCGGGACCGGGTCGCCGCCGCGGATCATGAACAGGACGCCTTCCAGCTCCTCCGGCTTGATCAGCACGTCTCGCGCCTTCGAGCCCTCCGACGGGCCGACGATCCCCCGGCTCTCCAGCAGGTCCATCAGGCGGCCCGCCTTGGCGAACCCGACCCGCAGCTTGCGCTGCAGCATCGACGTCGAGCCGAACTGGGACGTCACGATCAGCTCCGCCGCCTGCAGCAGGACGTCCAGGTCGTCCCCGATGTCCGGGTCGATCTCCTTCTTCTCGCCGGCCTTCTGCGCCGTGACGCCGTCCTGGTAGTCCGGCTGCGCCTGCTCCTTGGCGTAGTTGACGACCGCGGAAATCTCTTCGTCGCCGACGAACGCGCCCTGGATGCGGACCGGCTTGCCGGCCCCCATCGGCAGGTAGAGCGCGTCGCCCATGCCGATCAGCTTCTCCGCGCCCGGCTGGTCGAGGATGACCCGCGAGTCGGTCAGCGACGACGTCGCGAAGGCCAGCCGGGACGGCACGTTCGTCTTGATCAGGCCGGTCACGACGTCGACCGACGGCCGCTGCGTCGCCAGGACCAGGTGGATGCCGGCCGCGCGGGCCTTCTGGGTGATCCGGACGATCGCGTCCTCGACGTCGCGCGGGGCGGTCATCATCAGGTCGGCGAGCTCGTCGACGATCGCCATGATGTAGGGGTAGGGCCGGTACTCGCGCTCGGACCCCGGCGGCGCGGTGATCTCGCCGGAGCGGACCTTCTTGTTGTAGTCGTCGATGTGCCGGACCTTGTTGACCTGCATGTCCTGGTAGCGCTGCTCCATCTCCTCCACCAGCCAGGCCAGCGCGGCGGCGGCCTTCTTCGGCTGGGTGATGATGGGCGTGATCAGGTGCGGGATGCCCTCGTACGGCGTCAGCTCGACCATCTTCGGGTCGATCAGGATCATCCGGCACTCGTCCGGCGTCGCCCGCGCGAGCAGCGACACCAGCATCGAGTTGACGAAGCTCGACTTACCGGAACCGGTGGAACCGGCGACCAGGAGGTGGGGCATCTTCGTCAGGTTGGCCGTGACGAAGTGGCCCTCGATGTCCTTGCCGAGGCCGATCACCATCGGGTGGTTGTCCTTGACCGTGGACGGCGCGCGCAGGACGTCACCCAGGCGGACCATCTCGCGGTCGGAGTTCGGCACCTCGATGCCGACGGCGGACTTGCCGGGGATCGGGGCCAGCAGCCGGACGTTGTCGGTCGCGACGGCGTAGGCGATGTTCTTGGTCAGCGCGGTGATCTTCTCGACCTTCACGCCCGGGCCGAGCTCGACCTCGTAGCGCGTGACGGTCGGGCCGCGGGTGAAGCCGGTGACCTGCGCGTCGATGCTGAACTGCTCCAGCACGCCGGTGATCGCCTCGATCATGGCGTCGTTGGCCTTGCTGCGGGACTTCGGCGCGTCGCCGAGCTTCAGCAGGTCGGGCGGCGGGAGCTGGTAGTCGCCTTCGACGGTCCGCGTGACGGCCAGCGGCGGCTCCGGGGCCTTCTTCGGCTTCTTCTCGGGCACCTCGACCGGCTTGGGCGCGACTGTGCTCGCCTTGGGGGGCTTGATCGGCGTCGGCAGCTCGGCCAGCGCGGCGTCGAGGTCGAGCTGCTCGGGGTTCGCGTCGGCGGCCTGGCGGCGGCGCGACGGCTTGCGCAGGCGCGCGGACTTCGGGTCGGCCTCGGTGACGGCTTCCTCGTCGGTGGCGAACCCGGGCTTCTGGTCCGCTTCGGCGATCTCTTCTTCGTCGAGACCCCAGTTGCGCAGCCGGTGCGGGATCTCGCGGACCGGGGTGCCGGTGAACACGAGCACGCCGAACACCAGCGCGAGGATGAGGATCGGCACGGCGACCCAGGTGGTGACGCCCATGGTCAGCAGGCCGCCGGAGAAGGCGCCGATGATGCCGCCGGCGTACATCCGGCCGTCGTTCGTGGCCGGGAGCGCGGTGAAGATGTGCAGCATCCCGAGCACGGACAGGACGACCATGATCGTGCCGATCACCATCCGCGGCCGTGTCTCGGGGTGTGGCTCGGACCGCATCAGCGCGACGGCCACGACGACGAGGACCAGCGGGAGCGTCACGGCCCCGGCGCCGAGGACGGACCGGGTGGCGATCTCGACGCCGGCCCCGATCGGCCCGGCGGCCCGCCACCAGACCCCGACGGCCGCGACGATGGCCAGGGCGATCAGGCCCAGCGCGAGGCCGTCACGGCGGTGTTCGGCCTCCAGTTCACGGGTGCGGCCGACCGTCCTGGCCAGCGTGCCGATGCCCTTGGCCAGCAGGTTCCAGGTGCCGCGGACGCCCTTGCCGAAGATCCCGGGCGTCTTGCGCCGCGAGCGGGGGGCGGGCTTGCGAGCGGCCGACGCACGTGGCTTCGCGGGTGTACGCGGCTTACGCGCCGCTGCCCCCTTCGCGCCGCTTCCCGTGCTTCGCTTCCTCGTCGCCGACCCAGCCATGCCTTTTACGGTAACCGGCCGTCGCCGTTCGTCCCATGCGCCACTCTCGGCCCAGCGTGAACTTCTGCCTCACAGCCGCCCTTGAGCGGCCATCCGGGTGAACCGATCCGGCCAGTGCACAACCGGGTGAATCCGACGTCTGCCATGCTCTGCCCATGGTCGCGCTGCACTCCGACAACACCTCCCGCCGAGCCCCCGCCATCTGGCGGACCATGCTGAACATCGACCGGGGGCTGGTGAACCTCGTCGGGCGGCTCACCGTCAGCGGGCGGATCCCGGCGCAGCTGCGCGGCAAGCCGCTGCTGATGACCGCGAACCACATCGGCGTGTTCGACGCGTTCGTGCTGATGGCGGCGTGCAAGCGGATCGGCATCAACCCGCGGTTCATGCTGGCCGGCGGCATCCTCGACGCCCCGGTCATCGGCCCGGCGCTGCGGGTCAGCGGCCACCTGCGGGTCGACCGGAAGGTCGCCGCGACCGCCGTCGGGCAGTTCACCGAGGCCGTCGAAGCGCTCAAGACCACCCGCGAGCCGATCATCGTCTACCCGGAGGGCCGGATCAGCCACGACCCCGGCCTGTGGCCGGAGCGCGGCAAGACCGGCGCGGCCCGGCTCGCGCTGGCCGCGGACGTGCCGGTGATCCCGATCAGCCAGTGGGGCGCGCACGAGGCCGTGTACTGGGGCACCGAGACCGTCAACGGCCCGGCCGACCTGGTCCCGCTCGCCCGCTCCGGGCTCAGCGCGCCGCTGCGCAGGCCGAAGTTCCGGGTGCACTTCGGCGACCCCGTCGACCTGTCGGGCGTCGAGCCGGAGCGCCCGGGCGCCGGGGTGCGCGCGCACGCGAAGATCATGCAGGCGATCACCGACGGTCTCATCCCGCTGCGCGCGGGCGAGCTCGACCGGCCCCGCTTCCACGACCCGACGCGGCCGACCGACACCGTCAGTCCCTGGAAGCCCAAGTCCGGATCCTGAACTCCGGCTCCGCACATCGGCTAAACCCTTTTCTCGCCGCGGGCGTGAGTGCTGCGTTCTCGGCGACCACCGGAGCTGTCATGGCGACACCGGCGAGCGCCGCGGTGTCGTGCTCGGGGACGAAGACCTACGACAGCAGCAGCGGCACTCTCGGCTTGGGCTACACGATCGACAGCGGCAGGCAGGGCTGCTGAGGCCGTCCGGATCCTGAGACGCCGTCCGGGGTGCACCTAGAGTCGGCGGATGTGAGCACACGGATACTCGTCGTCTACTACAGCTCGACCGGGAACACCGCCGCCCTCGCCGAGTCCCTCGCCGCCGGGGCCCGCGAAACCGGCGCCGACGTGCGGGTGCGGACCGTGCCGGAGACAGTGCCCGCCGAAGCCATCGCGCAGAACCGGCGCTGGCAGGCCTGGATCGACTCCGGTCCGCACCACGCCCTGGCCACGCTCGACGACCTCGTGTGGGCCGACGGGCTCGCCGTCGGCAGCCCGACCCGGTTCGGCGGCCCGGCGGCCCAGCTCAAGTCCTATTTGGACAGCACCGGTGGGCTGTGGGCGCAGGGGAAGCTGGCCGACAAGGTCGCGACGTCGTTCACGACGGCGTCCACCCGGCACGGCGGCCTCGAGTCGACGCTGCTGGCGATCAACAACGTCTTCTACCACTGGGGCGCGATCGTCGTCCCGCTCGGCTACACCGACCCGCACCTGATGGAGTCCGGCAACCCGTACGGCGGCTCGTTCGTGTCGCGCAAGTCGGCGGCGCCGGACGAGCTCGCCCTCGGCGCGCTGCGCCTCCAGGGGCGGCGGCTCGCGACGATCACGACGCACGTCGCGACCGGGCTGAAGCAGGCCGAATAACCGGAAAAACCACTTTGGCAGTCACGCGGTGCGCCCCTACAGTCGCGAGGGTGACCACCGAGCTGCCCGTTCTCGCACCTCCCCGGGTCGCCCACCGCGGCCGCGGGACCACGCTCGTCCTGCTCGCGGCGCTGTTCTTCAGCACATCGGGCACGCTGGGCAAGTCCGCGATGTCCGCCGGCTTCACCCCGGAGCAGGTCGCCGCGATGCGGATCGGGCTCGCCGGGCTCGTGCTGCTCGCCGGGGTGGCGCTGGTGGCGCCGCGAAAACTGCGGGTGCGCCGCAGCGAGCTCCCGGTGCTGGCCGGCTACGGCCTGCTCGGCGTCGCCGGTGTGCAGCTGCTGTACTTCGTCGCCGCGGGCCGGATCCCGGTCGGCATCGCGATCCTGCTGGAGTTCATCTCGCCGGTGCTCATCGCGCTGTGGGTGCGGTTCGTGCGGCGGCACCGGCTGCCGCGGTCGGTGTGGGGCGGCATCGCGCTGGCCATGGCCGGGTTGTCGCTGGTCGCGCAGGTCTGGCAGGGCGTCACGCTGAACGGCGTCGGCCTGCTCGCCGGCTTCGGCGCGGCGCTGTGCTCGGCCGGGTACTTCCTGCTCGGCGAACGCGCGGTGGCCGACATCGACCCGCTGGGCCTGGTCACCTGGGGCATGGTGATCGGCGCGGTGCTGATCAGCCTCGTCGCGCCGCCGTGGACGTGGCCGGTCGGGCTGCTCGCCGTGGACGTCGAGTTCGGCGCCTGGCACCCGCCGGTGTGGCTGCTGATGGTCCTGCTGGTCCTGGTCGCGACGGTGCTCGCCTACGTCTGCGGGATTTCGTCGCTGCGGCACCTGCCCGCGTCGGTCGCGAGCGTGCTCGGGCTGGTCGAGCCGGTGATCACCACCGTCGCAGCGTGGGCGCTGATCGGCGAGGAGCTGACCTGGCCGCAGCTGCTCGGCTCGGCGATCCTGCTGGCCGGCGCGTACCTGGTGCAGCGGAAGTCGGAGATCCTGACGAGCTGATCTCTTCACGAGATCACGCATCGGTGCGAGAATTCCCCACCGTGACGACTCAGGGGTTGCGGCCCGAACTGCGGCAGCGGCACGTCCGGATGATCGCCCTCGGCGGCATCATCGGCGCGAGCCTGTTCATCGGCAGCGGCGCGGTGATCCACACCGTCGGCCCGGCGGCCGTGCTCTCCTACGCGCTGGGCGGGCTGCTCGTCGTGCTCGTCATGCGGATGCTCGGCGAGATGGCGACGGCCGCACCGGCGCTCGGCTCGTTCATGGAGTACGCGCGCGACTCGCTCGGCGGCTGGGCGGCCTTCACGATCGGCTGGCTGTACTGGTACTTCTGGGTCGGCGTGGTGGCGTTCGAAGCGGTGGCCGGCGCGAAGATCCTGCAGGGCTGGATTCCCGGTGTGCCGCAATGGGTGTTCTCGCTGGCGCTGATGCTGCTGCTCACGGCGACGAACCTGGCGTCGGCGCGGTCGTTCGGCGAGACGGAGTTCTGGCTGGCGTCGATCAAGGTCGCGACGATCGTGGTGTTCCTGGTGCTGGGCCTGCTGTTCGTGCTCGGGCTCTGGCCGGGCGCGCACTTCTCGGTGGGCAACATCGGGCTCGACGGCTTCGTCCCGAACGGCGGGTTCTCGGTCGTCCACGGCGTGGTGATCGTGATCTTCTCGTACTTCGGCGCGGAGATCGTGACGATCGCGGCGGCGGAGTCGAGCGAGCCGGAGACGGCGGTCCGCAAAGCGACGTCGACGATCGTCTGGCGCGTGATCGTGTTCTACGTGGGCTCGGTGGCCCTGCTGGTGATGATCACGCCGTGGCGCGAGGTCCCGAGCGAGACGAGCCCGTTCGCGGCGGCGTTCGGCCGGTTCGGCGTCCCGGCGGCGTCCACTTTGGTCAGTGCGGTCGTCCTGACGGCGGCGTTGTCGGTGCTGAATTCGGGGCTGTACACGGCATCCCGCATGCTGTTCGCCCTGCACCGCCACGGGTGGGCGCCGTCGTGGGTGGCGGACACGAACCGGCGCGGCGTGCCGTGGAAGGCGATCCTGGTGTCCACTTCGGTCGGTTACGTGGCCGTGGTGATGAGTTACGTCTCCCCGGACAAGATCTTCTACTTCATCATCAATTCGGCGGGCGCGGTGGCGCTGTTCGTGTACGCGATCATCTGCGGGTCCCAGCTGCGGATGCGGCGGCGGTTGGAGGCTTCGGCGCCGGAGACGTTGAAGCTGCGGATGTGGGGTTATCCGTGGTTGAGCTGGCTGACGTTGGTGCTGACGCTGGTCGTGGTGGCGTCGATGCTGTTCGTGGACGAGGACACGCGGGCGCAGCTGTATCTGAGCCTGATCAGCCTGGCGGTGATCCTGGGCGTCTATGCCCTCATCCGCCGGCGCTCGAGCCGTGACTCAACGGTCGACACGCGTGATTCCCCTCGTGTCTCGCGTGATTGAGGCCGGAACTCGCGTGATTGAAGGCGGAACTCGCGAGTTACGGGTCTGATCACGCGAGATCCGCCTCCGGTCACGCGAGTTACGGTCTCAGCCGCCGGCGATGCGGCTCAGTGCTCCGAAAAACACGTCCGTGATCTTTGCCGGGTCCGGGGCCACGAACGCCTGGCCGCCCGTCGCCGCGGTCAGCTGGTCCAGTTCCGGTTTGTCCGCGTCCGGGCCGATGCCCACGCCGATCAGCGGGATCGGGCGGCGGGGGTCCTGGAGTTTTGCCAGCTCCGCCAGCAGGTCCGGGCGCGAAATCCCGCGTGGGTCCTCGTTCCGGCCGTCCGTCAGGACGATCACCAGGTTGAGCCGGCCCGGCTCCCACTCGCGCCGCGCCGTCCGGTACGTGTCCAGGACGCTGTCGTACAACCCCGTTCCGCCGTTCGGGGTCGCCTTCACCTGGGCGAGCTTGTCCAGCGCGCCGCTTGCCAGGTGCTGGGCCACCGGGGCCATCGGAAGCAGCTCGCGGTAGTCCTTGTCGCCGTCCAAGCGCGTCGAAAACGCCAGCATGCGCAGCTGGGTCGTCGGCTTGAACAGGTGCAGCGCCTTCGCCGTCGCCTGCATCGACAGCTGCATCCGGTTCAGCCCGGTCCCCGGCACCTGCGCGTTCATCGACCCCGAGACGTCGACCAGCACCTGCACCCGCGCGCTCAGGTTGATCCCGGCCCACTGGTTGAGCAGTTCGTCGACGGACGCGGCGGGCGGCAGGATCGCGGCCCGGAACCCGGCCGTCGACACGCGCGGGTCGTCGGCGTGCTCGCGCAGGGCCTGCCCGCCCGCCGCACGCAGGCCCGTCTTCGCGATCGCGTCCGCGCCCGCGTCGCCGAGGACCGCTTCCCGGAACGCGTCGACGATCGGCCGCTGCTGCGGTGTGACCCCGCCCAGCTCGGCGAACGGATAGTCCAATGTGGGCACCGCGCTCGAGTAGACGGCGACGAGCGGCGACGACGCGTCCTCGATGTTGTGGCGCAGCAAGGCGTTCTCCGACGTGGGGAACATCGTCACCGCGGCCGTGCCGCCGGTGCCGCCCGATCCCGGCAGCCGCGCGATCAGGTCCGTCTCCGCGCCGAGCGTGTTGGCGGAGAACCGCCGCAGCAGCGCGACATACGCGGCCGCCGGCTCGGGCGCCGTCTTCACGCTCTCCTTCAACCCCAGCAACGACACGGCGGCGACCGAGTCGCGCGCCGGGTCGGACATCCCCGGGACGGCGCCCTGCGCGCCCAGGACCTCCGCCCAGGTGGGCACGTGCTCGGGCCAGCCGATGCCCTTGGCGACGGCCTCGGCGACGCCCAGCACGACCGGCGAGCTGGCCACCGACGCCCCGGACTCGGGGACGTCGGCGGCGCCGAACTGGTGGGCGCGGCGCAGCGCGAGGGTCGAGTCCGGCACCCACAACTGCGGCCGCGGGCTGCCGTCGGACATGGCGAGCTGCTCGGCCGCGGCGGCCGCCTCCCTGGTCTGGACCTCGACGCTGCCGCACGGGAGGTCGAGACCGCGCGCGACGATCGAGAGCGCGGGCGCGATGTCGGCGGACGCGGCGACGAGGACCTTCGCCGGCTGCTCGCACGTGGGCCGGGACCGCACCGCCGAAACGGTGACCCAGGTCGCGGCCCCGAGGACGACCACGAGAGAGGTCGCGAGGACGGGTACGAGCAGCCGGCGTCGTCCGTCCGGCGAGTGACGTCCCATCGGCGCGGCCTCTCTTCGGGGAGGCGGGGGTGGGGATCAAGGCTATCGCCCGGCAAACCACCGGTTCGTGGTCCAGACGGCCTAACAGCAGCCCTCATACCCGGGAAGGATGCGGTCTTGGCCCGAAGTGGGATGTCCGAGCCCGGCCCGCGCGCGACACTGGGGGCCTGACCGCTTGGGGGTACGCATGAAACCGACACGAGCCGACCAGCGCCGCGCCCGCCGGGCTCTGCTCCGCCAGACCGCCACCGTCGCCTTCGCCCTCGTGCTGGCCAAGGTGACGCGCTGAAAGCCGTGAGGGGCACCCTGAAGTCCATCAGGGTGCCCCTCACGGCCAAAAAGACCGAAGCTAGACCGGGATGACCGTCGGGACGATCATCGGGCGGCGGCGGTAGGTGTCGGCCACCCAGCGGCCGACCACCCGGCGGACCGCCTGCGCGATGCGGTGGGTGTCGGTGATGCCTTCGGCCTCGGTGCGCGCCAGCTCCATCTCCACCAGCGGCACGACGGCGGCGAGCGCCTTCGGGTCGTCGGAGAAGCCGCGGCCGGACACCGTCGGGGCGCTGACCGGGCGGCCGGTGGCGGATTCGATCGCGACGCTGATCGAGATGAACCCTCCCTCGCCGAGCACCAGCCGGTCGGACAGGGTCGACTCGCCGACGTCGCCGACCGAGAGGCCGTCCACGTAGACGTGCCCGACCTCGACGCGGCCGGTGCGGGTGGCCTTGCCGTCGACCAGGTCGACGACCACGCCGTCCTCGGCGATCACCACGTTGTCCGCCGCGACGCCGGTGCGGATCGCCAGCTCGGCATTGGCCTTCAGGTGCTTCCATTCGCCGTGGACCGGCATGACATTGCTCGGCCGGACCGCGTTGTACAGGTAGAGCAGCTCCCCCGCCGACGCGTGGCCGGACACGTGCACCTTGGCGTTGCCCTGGTGCACGACGTTCGCGCCGAGCCGGGTCAGGCCGTTGACCACGCCGAACACCGCGGTCTCGTTGCCCGGGATCATCGAGCTGGCCAGCACGACGGTGTCGCCCGCGCGGATCGAGATCTGCCGGTGCTCGCCGCGCGCCATCCGCGACAGCGCCGAGAGCGGCTCGCCCTGCGACCCCGTCGAGACGAACAGGACCTTGCTCTCCGGCAGGCCGCTCGCCTGGTCGAGGTCGACCAGCAGGCCGTCCGGCACGTTCAGCAGGCCCAGCTCGGCCGCGATCCCCATGTTGCGGACCATCGACCGGCCGACGAACGCGATCCGGCGGCCGTGCCGCTGGGCGGCGTCGAGCACCTGCTGGACGCGGTGGACGTGGCTGGCGAAGCAGGCCACGATCACACGCTGGTCGACGCGGCGGATGACGTCGTCGAGGACCGGGCCGATGTCGCGCTCGGGCATGACGAACCCGGGCACCTCGGCGTTGGTCGAGTCGACGCAGAACAGGTCGACACCCTCGTCGCCGAGCCGGGAGAAGCCGGCCAGGTCGGTGAGACGACCGTCCAGCGGGAGCTGGTCGAGCTTGATGTCGCCGGTGTGCAGCACCACGCCCGCGGGGGTGCGGATGGCCACGGCCAGCGCGTCCGGGATGGAGTGGTTGACCGCGAAGAACTCGAGGTTGAACACGCCGACGTCGCGGCGCTCGCCCTCGCGGACCTGGATCAGCTTCGGCCGCTGCCGGTGCTCCTTGGCCTTCGCCGCGAGCAGGGCGTTGGTGAACTTCGAGCCGTAGATCGGCAGGTCCGGCCGCAGGCGCAGGAGGAACGGGACGGCACCGATGTGGTCTTCGTGCCCGTGGGTGAGCACCAGACCTTCGATGTCGTCGAGGCGGTCCTCGATCGCGCGGAAGTCGGGCAGGATCAGGTCGACGCCGGGCTGGTCGTCCTCGGGGAAGAGCACCCCGCAGTCGACGATGAGCAGCCGGCCGGCGTACTCGAAGACGGTCATGTTGCGCCCGACCTCGCCGATGCCGCCCAGCGCGACGACGCGCAGGGCCCCGGCGGGCAGTTCGGGCGGGGCGTTGGTGGGGCCTGGACCTGGGGGAAGTGAGCTCACCGAGGCAGGGTCCCAACGCTGGTGTGCGAGGTCGGCGCCACGTAGGCGGCCCTCGAATCTGCTTGTGCCACCCGCTCACCATGCCAGTCCCGGGCCGCCGTGTCGCCCAGCGGCACGCCGCCCTGCCCGAGATCACCGGCGATCAGGGCCGTCTGCTCGGCCGTCGGCGCGACGATCGGGAGCCGCGGCTCGCCGGCGTCGAAGCCGCGCAGCCGCAGCGCCGCCTTGCTGAACGCGACCCCGCCGACCCGCGACATCGCGCGCAGCACCGGAAGCATGCCGCGGTGGTTCGTGCGCGCGGTGGACGTGTCGCCGTTCTCGTAGGCGTCGATCATCGCGCGGATCCGGCCCGCGACGACGTGACCGATCACACTCACCACGCCGGTGCCGCCGACGGAGATCCAGGGCAGGTTCAGCCCGTCGTCGCCGGAGTAGTACGCGAGGTGGGTGTTGGCGATGACCTCGGAGCCGGCGATCAGGTCGCCCTTGGCGTCCTTGACCGCGACGATCCGCGGGTGCTCGGCCAGCCGCAGCAGCGTGTCGACCTCGATCGGCACGACCGAGCGCGGCGGGATGTCGTAGAGCATCACCGGCAGCCCGGTGCTGTCGGCGACCGTCGTGAAGTGCGCGTGCAGGCCGGCCTGGCTCGGCCGCGAGTAGTACGGGGTGACGACCAGCAGGCCGTGCGCACCGGCCGCTTCGGCCTGCTTCGCCTGCTCGATGCTGTGCGCGGTGTTGTTGGTGCCCGCGCCGGCCACGATCGTCGCGCGGTCGCCGACGGCCTCGACCACGGCGCGGATGAGCTCCTGCTTCTCCGCGTCGCTCGTGGTCGGGCTTTCGCCGGTGGTGCCGTTGATGACGAGGCCGTCGTTCCCCAGCTCCACGAGGTGCTCGGCCAGCTCCTGCGCCCGCTTCAGGTCCAGCGCGCCTTCGGCGTCGAAGGGGGTGACCATCGCGGTGAGCACGCGCCCGAAGGGCCTTCCGGGCGCTGCGGTAGGTGGGTTGGACATGCTGAGACGGTACCCCGTCACGCGGGCGAAAACCGCGCCGACCTGGTCACGCCCGGCGAAGTGCGGAGGATTTCCGGGCCCCGGCCGCTCGTCGCGGAACTTCTACTTGACCTTGGTCACGATCGGCGCGGAGATCGGTCCGCCGTCGCCCTTGGCGAGCACGCAGTAGAACTCCCGCGTCGGCTGGTCGCTGGTCTCCTCGTCGGGCAGGCTCTTCCACTGCGCCTCGGTCGGTACCAGGGCCCGGTACTTGAGGCCTTCGCGCTTGGCCTGGGGAACGATCGACGAGTGGAACGACGCCGCGCAGCGGGCTTCGGCCGCCGCGGTGACGGCGGCCAGGCCCGGGTAGTCCGCGACGGCGGCGTCGCTGTCGGACCAGCTCGCGATGCCGATGACGTCCTCGGCGTCGTAGATCTCGAGGGTGTGGCTCTCCTTGCAGTCGCCGTCGTTGGCGTTGCTGAGCTCGTTGCCGTCCTGGATCTGGGCGTTGTAGCAGGGGTAGCCGGATCGGGAGTCCACGCGCATCTGCCCGCCGAGGCCGAAGGTGACGGTCGGCAGCATCTGCGCGTCGACGACCGGGGCTTCGTAGGCCTTGCCCGCGAAGAACCCGCCGACCAGCGCGCCCACGACGAGCACCGCGGCGAGCGAGATCCACAGCGCGCGGAGGTTCTTCTTGGCGGGCGGCTGCGGCGCGACCCGCGTCATCGGGCCGCCGCCGTGGAGCATCGCGGTGCCGTTCGGCGGTGTCGGCCGGACGCCCTGCGCCGTGGTCAGCAGGTTCTGCGCCTGGGCGGCGGTGAGGCGCGCGTCGGGGTTGGCGACGAGCAGGCCGAGGATGGCCGCGGCGATCGGGCCCTGGCCGCGGGTCAGGTACGGGATCTCGGTCATGATCGCGTGCAGCGTCGCGGCGGTGGTCGCGCGCTCGAACGGGATCGAGCCTTCGACGGCGAAGAACAGCGTCGCGCCGAGGGACCACAGGTCGGACGCGGGCAGCGCTTCGCGGCCCTCGACGCGCTCCGGCGCCATGAACGCGGGCGAGCCGACGATCATCCCGCTGGTGGTCAGGCGCGGGTCGTCGACGGCGTGGGCGATGCCGAAGTCGGTGAGCTTCACGCGGCCGTCCGGCGCGACGAGGATGTTCGCTGGCTTGACGTCGCGGTGCACGATCCCGGCGGCGTGGGCGGCCTGCAGCGCGGCCAGGACCCGCTCCCCCATCAGCGCGGCCTGTGCGGCGGGCATCGGGCCGCGCTGGCGGACGAGGTCGGCCAGCGACGGCGCCTCGACGAGCTCCATCACGATGAAGGTGGTGCCGCCGTCGGTGACGACGTCGTAGACGGTGACGACGGCGGGGTCGTTGAGCCGCCCGCCGGTGCGCACCTCGCGCAGCGCGCGCTCGGAGAAGACGGCGGCGGACTCGGCGTCGGGCAGCCTCAGTTCCTTGACGGCGACCTGCCGGCCGATGACCTGGTCCTGCGCCCGCCACACGACGCCCATGCCGCCCCGGCCGAGCTCGCCCAGCAGCGCATAACGGCCCGCGACCACCCGCTGACCAGGCGTGGCGGGCGCCTGGGGTGGATACGGCCGGGTCTGTTCGTCGGTCACGGTGCTCCTTCAAGCGGCGGTCGCGCAGATGCTAGTCGGACCGCTCCGGAGCGTTCGGGGTTCCGCGGAATTGTTGTCAGCCGCGGGTGGGGGTCTCCCCCCGGTAGGGGATCCACCGGTAGCCGGGGGCGAAGTCGCTGAACTCGGCGCGTTCGCCGGTCGCGGCCCAGATGTCCTCGCTGACCACGAGTCCGGGGAAGACCGTCAGGTCCTCCCCTTGGGCCATCAGCTCGTCGTAGGTGCGGAACTCGTCGGTCTCGACCCCGGCGAGGGCGTAGCGGTAGACCGGCGGCGCGGTGCGCAGCAGCCAGTAGAGCCGGCGCCCGGCCGCGGTCATCGCCACGGCCTCTTCGGGCGTGTGCGCGCCGCTGCGGCTGAGCCCTTCGGGCGCGACACCGCACCACCAGCCGCCGCCGGAGTCGCCGAAGACTCGGGCGGGCCAGCCGTCGAAGTGGCGCGCGAGGTCACGGGCGTGGGTCTCCCGCCCACCGCATTCGGCGTTGAGGGCGAAGATCCAGGCCATGGTGGAGAGTCTCCCTGCTCGTGGGCTCACCCGGTGAAGGTGAGGTAGATCAGCACCAGGTTGAGCGCGATGATCACCACCGCGATCAGTGACGCGGCGATGGTCGTCAGCCTGCGGTTGGCGTCCGCCCCCATCAGATCACGGTCCGCTGTCAGCCGGATCAGGGGCACCAGCGCGAACGGGATCCCGAACGACAGCACGACCTGCGAGACGACCAGCGCCGCGCTCGGGTCGGCGCCGAGCGCGAGCACCACGATCGCCGGCGTGAGCGTCACGAGACGGCGCAGGACCAGCGGGATCCGCTTGTGCAGCAACCCTTGCATGATCATCGCGCCCGCGTACGCGCCCACCGACGTCGACGCCAGACCCGACGCCAGCAGGCCGATCGCGAACATCAACGCGATGCCCGGGCCGAGGGCCACCGCGACCGCGGCGTGCGCGCCTTCGATGCTGTCGACGCCCGTTTGGCCCTGCAGGTTCGTCGCGGCGAGCAGCAGCATGCCGAGGTTGACCGCGCCGGCCAGCAGCATCGCGAGGCCGACGTCGGCGCGGGTGGCGCGCAGCAGGCGGCGGCGGGTGGTGACGTCCGGCAGGCCGTGCCGGTCGCGGACCAGGCCGGAGTGCAGGTAGACGGCGTGCGGCATGACCGTGGCGCCCAGCATCGCCGCCGCGATGAGGATGCTGCCGGAGCCGTCGAACTTCGGCACCAGCCCGCCGAGCGTGCCCGACGCCGACGGCGGCTCGACGAACAGGCTGGCCAGGAACCCGACCGCGATGACCAGCAGCAAGCCGGTGACGACGCGCTCGAACGTGCGCTGGCCGCCGCGATCCTGGACCGCCAGCAGCGTCAGCGAGACCGCGCCGGTGATCAGGCCGCCGACGACGAGCGGCAGGTCGAAGAGCAGGTAGAGGGCGATCGCGCCGCCGACGACCTCCGCGAGGTCGGTGGCGATGGCGACGACCTCGGCCTGCAGCCAGTAGGCCAGCCGCGCGGGCTTGGACAGCCGGGCGCGCAGGGCCTCCGGCAGTGACATCCCGCTGACCAGGCCGAGCTTCGCCGACAGGTACTGCACGAGCACCGCCATCAGGTTCGCCGCGACGATCACCCAGACCAGCAGGTAGCCGTAGCGGGCGCCGGCGCTGATGTTGGCCGCGACGTTCCCCGGGTCGACGTAGGCGATCGCGGCGACGAACGCCGGGCCCAGCAGGGCCGACCCGGTGCGCAGGCGCGACGCGAGTCTCGGCCGGGCCGCCTCGGTGACCGCCATGGCGCCTGCCTCTCAACCGGGTGTCGGGGATCCCAAATCGAAGTTTAGGCGTGCCGAACTTTCGATTTCAAGGGTGACGGCTCCCACCCTCGCCTCCCGGGTACCCGATTCGGTCAGGGGTGCGCGACCTCGTGGCCGGATTCGCGCAGTGCCTTCACGGCGTGCCCGAGGTCGTCGGCGCGGACCAGGATGTGGTCGGTGTCGAAGGTGGACATCGAGAACAGCGCCACCCCGGCCGCGGCCAGCTCGGAGGCCAGCGCGGCGATGATGCCGGTGAGCGTGAACTCCAGCGGCCCGCGGACCGAGAGCAGCCGCCAGCCGTCCTCTGACGCCGTGCCACCGGATGGTTCGCGTCCGGCCGGGCAGATGATGGACAGCTCTTCGGGCGTCCGGGTCACCGAGACGAACGCGGGCTCGCCGGCGGCGAGGAGCTCGGCGGGCACCGGGGCGTCCGCGGGCAGCCGGACGACGGCGTACTCGCCGGGACGGACATCGATCGCGAGACGCTTCATCAGCCTTCGAACACCTTCGGGCTCGTAGCGATCTCGGTGCCGTCCGGCAACGTCGAGATGGTGAAGTCGGCGAACACGTTCGCCGCGGCCTTCTGCAGGTGCCGCAGGCATTCCACGGCCAGCTCGCGGATTTCGACGTCGGCGTGCTCGGTGGCGCGCATCGCGACGAAGTGGCGCCAGGCCCGGTAGTTCCCGGTGACGACGATGCGCGTCTCGGTCGCGTTCGGCAGCACGGCCCGCGCGGCCTGGCGGGCCTGCTTGCGGCGCAGCGTCGCGCTCGGGACGTCGGCGAACTTCTCCTCGAGCCCGGCCAGGAGCTCTTTGTAGGCGTCGACGCTCGCCTGGGCCGCCGCGAGGAACTTCTCGTGCAGCACGGGATCGTTCGCGATGACGTCCGGCTCGACGATCTCGGCGTCGCGCTCGGGCACGTACCGCTGGGAGAGCTGCGAGTACGAGAAGTGGCGGTGCCGGATCAGCTCGTGGGTCAGGGAGCGGGAGATGCCGGTGATGTAGAAGGTCACCGATCCGTGCTCCAGCACCGAAAGGTGGCCGACGTCCATGATGTGCTCGAGGTAGCCGGCGTTGGTCGCGGTGGCCGGGTTCGGCTTCTGCCACGACTGGTAGCAGGCGCGGCCGGCGAACTCCGCGAGCGCCTCGCCGCCGTCCGCGTCGGTCGTCCACGGGACGTCCGCGGGCGGGAAGAACTCCGTCTTGGCGATCAGCTGCACCCTCGGTGACACGGTTTCGGCCACTCCGCACTCCTTCCGCAAGCTCCCCCCGGCAGCCTAACCGCGTGCGGGCGCCCACTCCCGGGGGACACGTGACAGCACCGGCTTCCTTGACTGACACCACTAATGACGTCATAGTGGTGTCATGGACCTGACGCCGTACATCGCCAACCTTCGCGAGGACCTCGCGAACACGGCTGCCGCCGGGGACGAGCAGACCCGGCGGGCGGCCGCGCTGCTGTCCTCCGCGCTCGAACCCTCCGTCCGCCTGACGCTGATGAACGCCCTCGCCGACCTCGCCGCCGAGGTCACGGCCGCTTTGCCCGGCCAGGTGGTCGACGTGCGGCTGGACGGCCGGGACGTCCGCGTGGTCGTCACCGGAGCCGCCGAAGAGGCGCCGCCACACGCGACACCACGTGACACCACGCCGCCACCACCGATCGACGGCGGTGACATCTCGCGCATCACCCTGCGCCTGGTCGAGCAGATCAAGGGGCAGGCCGAGCGCGCGGCGCAGGCCCAGGGTGTCTCGCTGAACACGTTCGTCTCCCAGGCGGTGCAGGGGGCGCTGGGCCACGGCTCGTTCGGCGGGGGCTCCAAGCACCACGGCAAGGGCGAGCGGCCCGGGTCGCACCTGCACGGCTGGGTCGAGGGTTGAGGGGATCGAAGATGAGTGACGAAGAGACGACACCGGCCGAAGAGACTCCCGAGGAGACCACTGCTCCGGAGCCCGCTGCTCCGGACGACGAGCTGGTCCGGATCGACGAGTTCGAGACCGACGTCCCGCTGGAGCTCGACATCGGCGTGACGATCGGGCGCGTCGAGGTGGTCCTGGAAGGCGACTCCGGCGCCCGCGTCGAGCTGCGGCACGACCAGGGTGAGCAGCAGCCGTGGGTCGCGGGGGTCAACAACCTGCTGTCCTGGGTCGGCGAGCGCTTCGGCGACCAGCTCGGCGTCGACCCGTCGGGGGCCAACCCGGCCGAGGCGGTGCGGCAGAGCCGGATCGAGAAGCTCGGCAACCGGCTGGTCGTGCAGGCGCCGAAGGCGTGGCAGCTGCGCAACGTCGCGCTGTCGGTGATCGTGCGCGCCCCGGCGGGATCGCACGTCGACGTGCGGGCCGGCGCGGCGGACGTCACGGTGACCGGTTCGGCCGGGCGCGTCGACCTGCTGACGGGCTCCGGCGAGGTCAAGCTCGACCGGGCCGACGGCTCGGCGACGGTCCGCACCGGCAGCGGCGGCATCAAGCTCGGTCCGACACTCGGCGGATTGCAGCTGCGCAGCGGCAGCGGCCACGTCGAGGCGTCGTCGATCGCGGGCTCCGCAACGCTGGCGACGGGCACCGGCGACGTCTGGCTGGGCGCGGTATCGGGCGAGGTGATGGCCCGCACGGGCAGCGGCGACCTGTCGGTGGCCGACGCGGCCTCGGGCACGCTCGACCTGATCACCGGTTCCGGCGAGGTCCGCATCGGCATCCGCGGCGGCACGGCGGCGGAGGTCGACCTGACGTCCAGTGGCGGCAAGGTGTCCAGCGAGCTGGACATCGCCGACAGCGCCCCGACGGGTGGAGTGAAGCTGAAGGTGCGAGCCCGCACGGGCTCCGGCAACGCCGTGGTGACGCGCGCGGCCGGCTGATGAAAGGGGTCGTTCCCGGTGGGGGCCGGGAACGACCCGCACGACCGGGCGACTCCCGCGGCCGCCTGGTCGAAGGGGGTGACGGGCCGTTCCCGGAGGGGTTTCCGGGAACGGCCCGTTTCTTTGCGTCCGGGCGATCCGGCGGAGGTTTCCGGCCGGGTCGCTTCAGCGCACCAGCTTCTTCAATGCCGGCGCCAAGTCGCCGCGGTGGCCCACCGCCACGCCCGACAAGCCCAGCCACTCCGCCATATGCCGCAGTTCTGCCGCCAGCTCCGGGAGGACCCGCGCCACGTCCGCGCCCTCCTCCGCGAACGCTCCCTGGACCCGCAGCACCCCCGCCGCGCGGTCGGACTTCAGGTCCACCCTCGCCGCCAGCGAACCGTCCAGCAGGAACGGGAACACGTAGTACCCGTACACCCGCTTCGGCTCCGGGACGTAGATCTCGATGCGGTACCTGAACCCGAACAGCCGCTCCGTGCGGGCTCGTTCCCAGATCAGCGGGTCGAACGGGCACAGCAGCGCCCGGCCTGTGACCGCTCGGGGCGTGCGCGCCTCGAGGTGGCGGTAGGCCGTTGCCTTCCAGCCGTGGACCGCCACGGGCTCCAGGACTCCCGACTCCACCAGCTCCGACACCGCCTGGCGCGCCGGGGCCGGGCCGAGGCGGTAGTAGTCGCGCAGGTCCGTCTCCGTCGCCACGCCCAGCGCCCGCGCCGATCGCTCGATCAGGCCCCGCGCGCCTTCCTCCGCCGACATCGACCGGGCCAGGATCTCCGGGGGGACCACGCGCTCGGTGAGGTCGTAGAGCCGTTCGAACGAGCGGCGCGTGCCCGTGGTCAGCTGGCCGATCCCGAACAGGTACTCGCAGACGCGCTTGACCTCCGACCGCTCCCACCACGAGCCCGGGCCGCGCCGCTGCGCGTCCGCCGCCACCTCGCGCTCGATGCCGCCCGCGCCGATCGGGCCCAGCTCCTTCACCACCGACAGGATCTCCTCGACCAGCCCCGGCGACTTCTCGATCAGCGGCCCGTAGTGCTTCCACCAGCCGTCGCGCTTCGCGCCGGAACGGATCAGCGGCCAGTCCTCGACCGGCAGCAGGCTCGCCTCGTGCGCCCACGTCTCGACCAGCAGCCGGGGCTGGCGGGCCGAGTGCGACCACGCCGCGCCGTCCAGGAGCGCGGGCTCGTACGCGCCCAGCCGCGAGAACACCGGCATGTAGTGCGCCCGGACCGCGACGTTCACCGAGTCCAGCTGCAACAGCTGGACTCGCGAAAGCACGCGTTTCAGGTGCCGCCGGGAAACCGGACCGGACGGACGTGGGTCGGCGAAGCCCTGTGCGGCCAGGAAGGTCTTCCGGGCCGTCGTGACGCTGATCGTTTGCATGGTGCCGTCATGGTGCCACCCACCACCGACAAAAACGCGCCCCGCCAGCTCCATCCATGCCCCGCCACCGCCCTCGACGGAGGAGCCGCGCTCCGCTGTACTAACTTCCTGGCATGAGCGACGCCGCCGTCCGCCCCGCCGACCTGTCCGACGCCGCGGAGATCGCCCGCATCCAGCGCGAAACCTGGCACGCCGCCTACGAGGACCTCCTCGGCAAGAGCGCCCTGGCCGAGCTGGACGCCGCCGACCTCGTCGGCACCTGGACCGAGACCATCGACTACCCGGGCAGCCAGGTCTACGTCGCCGTCGAGGGCGAGTTCACCGTCGGGTTCTGCGTCGCGGGCCGGGCGCCCGAAGGCGAAGTCGCCGCCGCGGACGGCAGCCTGCCCGAGGACGCCGGCAGCACCGGCCTCGTCGCCGCCCTGCTCGTCGAGCCGCGGTGGGGACGGCGCGGGCACGCCGGGCGCCTACTCGCGACGGCCGCCGCGGGCCTGCGGGCCGACGGCGCCGCCCGCGGCATCGCCTGGGTCGCCCAGGGCGACCACGCCTCCCTCGGCTTCTACCGCCGGGCCGGCTGGAACCCCGACGGCACGGTCCGCACCCTCGACACCGGCGACCGCATGGTCCGCGAGGTCCGCCTCACCGGCACCCTCGACCTCGCGCTCGCCTGAGCCGGCGTCGCGGAAGATCACCCACCGCATCACCGCGTACATGAACACGCCCTCGCAGGCGCCCGCGAGCACCCGCGACAGGTGGTATTCGACGCCCAGCGCCGTCAGGCCCGCGCCCACACCCAGCAAAAACGCCGCGTAATTGACAGCGATCGCGACGATGTAAAGCAGCAGCTGGATTCCGACGGCGGCGTGGGAATGGAAGTTGAACGTCCGGTTCAGCGCGAAGCTCAGCCCGAACGCGCAGACGTAGGAAACCGTGATCGCGAGCCACACGGGCCAGCCGGCCAGCCCGTGGAAAACGGTCAGCAGCCCCAGGTCGACGCCGAACGTGAAGCCGTTGATGAGGCAGAAGCCGAGAAACGTCGGCGCCACGATCCGCGACAACCCCAGCGGCAGTACCCGCACGAGCGCCCGGCAGAGGGCGCCGAATCGGTCGGCGGGCGTTCGGGAAAGGTCGGCGGCCACCCCGTCAGCCTGGCAAGCAAAGGTGACCGCAGGCCGTCCGGCAGGTGATCTTCCGGTGCGACCCCCCTGGCGCGGCGGTTTCTAGGGTTGGTTGCAACACCTGAGTTTTCAGGAGTTGCCTCTTGTCCAGACGGGATCGAGACCGGGCTTTGAGCCGGACCGTGTGTAGTCCTGATCGGCGTGGCCGAGCGTTAACCGCCGAGCGGGTGACCTACTTTGCGCTGGTGGAAGCAGGAACAGGCAGCAGAGAAGCGGCCCGGCAGGTCGGGGTCAACTACCGGACCGCGAAACGCTGGCGCGCCGAGGCAGCCCGGGCTACGGCGACTCCGCCG